>WQYV01000018.1 GCA_009781085.1 Betaproteobacteria bacterium | reverse complement strand
CGACTCAGCACTATCTAAACCACTGTGCCGTGCTCCGTGGATGCGAACGGCACAATGGTCCAGCAACCGCGAACTGGATGCTGCGGACAATGGGAAAGTCGGCGTCACCGGATTTATTGCGCTCGGTTGGCAAGCTTCCTGCTCACCCCAAGATGTCTTGCAACTGATTTGCCTTGTAGGGCAAAAATGACTCCTAACGCAGACAGACTGCACATTTCTGCTCGGCGATGCTGCAACGATGTGCGAAGCTATGGATGTTGCACGTTCCACCGCTGCAGCCGAACGAGCACTTCGCCCTTGGGAAGACGGCTACGCGGATGATTGGAGATGCGCGTGAGACCCTCGTGAAGCATCGCTGCGCGGGTCTTCCCTGATGCCTCCATCTGATCGAGGATCCAAAGCAACCCGTAGACCGCACATTGCCACGCTTGCGCCTCCGTCCGCAGCAGCTTGTCGCCGGTTACCAGCGCGTGATCCTGTCGCCGCGCACAGCTCAGGGCGAAGCAATCGGGAAGCGACAAGCCTGGTTGCTTCTTGCGCAGTCGCTGGGCAAAAGTCACTTCATCCGGTGTCAAAGCGACAACACCCAAACCGAGACGTCGAAGCAACGGTCCGTTATCTGCGGCCAATTCGCGCTCGTACAGCAGATCAGGCACAACCATTGTGAGGTCACAGGAAAACGCAGCCTCTAGGAGGCCACCGCGCTCCAGGTCGATCAGGACAGACGTGTCCGAGACCAGAATGATCATGGTCGCTCAGGCAACCTGCCCCAGAAGCCGGCGATCCAGTTCACGAACGCTGACGTTCAGCAGTTCCGCTGCGCGGGTCTCCGAAATGGCGCCCTCGGCCACAGCGCGCAGACACAGCCGCTCCATGCGACGAGGAACTTCGGCTGGAAGACGATGTGGTTCGTCGGACGACGGACTGTTCCAACCCAGATCCTTGATTTGGGTCCACAATCGTCCATAGCCAGCCTTGGGAAGAATGCCGAGTTGGGCACATCGCACCACCAGTGACGCGATACTGACCCTGAAGATCTTCTTCAACTCCGCCAACTCACCAATGGAAATCGACGTGCGATGTGCGCCTAGCAGTTGCAGAACCATGTCCTTGACCATCAGGAAGGCGCCAGCGAATCGATCGGCTGCCTTCTCCTGCTCCGCGTCGTTCAACCCGCTGAAACGCAACACCAAGTGCGCCAATTCATGGGCCAGCGTGAACCGCTGACGTTCGCCATTGTGATTCTGATTGACAACAATCACTGGCACATCCTCTTGGTCTGGACGGCACACGAACGCCTTGGAACCGGACATGTTTTCCGGCAGATCCAGCGCGATCACCTTCACCCCTTTGTCCTCCAACAATTCAGCCATGGATGGAATCGGATCGTTGCCCAGATTCCATAGGCGTCGTAAGGAATCAGCAGCCTGCTCCGCATCTTCGATGCAACTGATCGCGAAGTTCTCGTCCGCGGGAGCATCCCAAGGCTGATCAATGCCGGGCAGCAGTTCTTCCAGTTCCAGATAGCGCTCGACTTGGTCCAGTACTGACGCTTCCACGGCTCGCTCCTCCTTAACACCAGCTTGTGGCGCTTTGCGGAAGTCCACGCCCGTCAGCTCAATTTCGCGTTCACTGAGCAGGTATTCCGGCGAGACCCCCAAGGCCTTGGCGAGTGCCATCAGGATGGTGGAACCCGGCATCATTTCGTTCCGTTCGTACTTGCCGATGGCTTGCGCCGAGACCTGTCCTTGGATGGTGGTTTCCAGTTCGCGCAATGACAATCCCAGAGCTTCCCGCGCTCTCTTGAGCCGGTTTCCGATCATGATGTTCTCCGCTCGTTGGTTTACAGATTGACATTACAAATTGTATTTTGTAAACTTTAGATCGTCAACTTCAATTTCATCAGAGGGGCAAGATGCACGAAAAGCCCAAGCTAATCAATGGACGTTACGACACGAGCCCGGAAACCAAGCAAATCGTCTGGATTCAGGCGGCCGGTCATTGCGAGTTGTGTGGCGTCGATCTGACCCATGACTACCGGGTGGGCAAGCCCATGCGGTGGGCTGAGGTGGCGCACATCATGCCTGCCAGCCCCAAGGGACCTCGGGGACGCGCAGACCATGACGTAGATTGCGCGAAAGCACTGACAAATGACAGCGCCAACCTCATGCTCTTGTGTCCGTCCTGTCACGACAAGATTGATCGTGACGCCGACGGTTACCCGGAACGTGACCTAAGCGGCTTGCACCAAGAGTATCTGGAGCGTATCCGGCTTGCCGCGACAACGCCCGATGGCGGTCGTGCGATTCCTGTCATCGTACAAAGCCAGCACTTTGCGACGGTCAACGAGATTTCCGAGCGCGACCTGCTGACGGCAATGTCTTGCGAAGGGCTGACGGGCTTTGATCACCCGATCAAGATCATTTTCCCACCGCCCGTGCCTCGCGGCAGGGATGCGATCTACTGGCAGCAAATCAAGGACTCCATTCAGCATAACTTGGAAAAGCAACTGAGGCTTCGCGGAGGAACCTTCGGCGATGCACCAGCACTGGCGGTCGTAGGGCTGGCCGATATCCCAGCGCTGATGCTGTTGGGACAAGCCATCGGCGACCGCTCCAAGCGTCTGCTGTTTTCCCCAAACCGCGAGCATGGCCTACGTTGGCCAAATCAATCCGCCGAGCCACCCGAGTTTCTGTTCACCTCCGCCCCGGAGGGTGATGGCCCACTGGCCTTGGTGCTTTCCATTTCGGCTCAGGTTCCGCAGCGCGATGTAACCGATGCCTTGCCCGGTGCCCGCATCGCGGAACTGACCATTTCCGAACCGAGCTACGGGATGGTTCAGAACCGCCGGGTGATACATGCCTTCCGAGATGCGCTGCAAATACGCCTCAGCCAACTTGAGGCCACAACTCCGGGCACGATCCATGTGTTCGCTGCAATTCCCTCCGCCTTGGCGATCGAGTTTGGCGCGCTGCTCACAACGCAACATCAACATCCCTATCTGATTTTGGATCGAGACCGAACCGATCAGAACCGATTTTACCCAGCACTGCATTTGGGTCCCCAGGCCCTGGAGACATAATCATGCCCATAAACGATACACAGACCAAGCGCGATAGTTGGGAGCACTTCCTGCTTCGCGCAGCACGGGAAATCTCGCTGACGGAAGCGCAGTACGACAAGATCGATGATCGTTACTCCCAACTGCAAAAAATACTCTCAGCTACCGATGATCCGCTGCTCGCTGGAGCTCATATCTTTGTCCAAGGATCGATAGGGCTAAAGACGACCATCAAACCTGTCTCCGGTGCGCCCGAAGACATGGACACCATTGATGCCGACGCGATTGTCTGGTTGCCTCACGCACAGGACGCCGAGGCGCATGAAATTCTGGAGGCCATCGAAGATCGTTTCGAAGAAGGCAGCCGTGTTCAAGAAGACATCCAGCAATTGCGCCGCGGCATCCGGATCGTCTACGCCGACGAAAACCCAGGCTTTCATATTGATGTCACGCCTGCGCGCCCCGTCAACGGAAACGCCGAAGGAAACTGGGAAGGGAAACTGGAGGTGCCCGATCGGGTGACAGGCTGGAAAGCAAGTAGCCCTATCCCTTATTCCAAATGGCTACAATCTGTATCAGATCAGAAAATCGTTCTGGAACGTCATATAGCGGTCACCAAGAGTCGAAGCGTCATGGACGCAGCGACCCAAGATCCGCTGCCAGACTATGAAAACTATGCCGATCAAGATCCGCTGCGCGCAACCATCAAGCTGCTGAAGCGCCATCGCGATGAATGGGCCATTCGGAATGGGAATAAGAAACATCGTCCCATATCCGCTGTCATTACGACGCTGGCTACTCTTGCCTACCTTGACGTGGCAAAAGCGTCTCAGTCGAAACCATTGCGTCCGTTGGATGCAATCCTGGAAATCGTTCGCAGGATGCCGCAGCACATCAAATACCAAGGCAATGCTTGTTTCGTGTGCAACCCCAAAGACAACGGTGAAAATTTTGCCGAAAAATGGAACCGGCCAGGTGAGGGGCATCGCTACCGCCAAGCATTTTTCGATTGGCACACGAGTGCCAGCGCGTCGGTATCTCTGGGGCTGGAGAGTTTCGGCTCGGCAGACTCCTTTGCTCGCGCAGTGAATGAGAGCTTCGGCATCGGGTCGACGTTTATCGCCGCCGTGAACAACGACATCCCGCCTGCCTGGACAATGCCCGGACGTCCGGAGGGGACCACACGGAATTCCACGACGATGAAGACGTTCTTTGGAGGTACGAGCAGCGACAAGAGTTCTCAGGCGAACGTCAGGCCGGTCGAGCGCCTTGGTTGACTGCACTGATACCCCTCTACAGCGCAGCATTACTGCACTGAGAAGTGTCTTAGGCGAAGATGACGCTCTCGCGCTGCTTCAGCCCGCACCCATGCGGGCTGATGAAGCTGCGAGCTTTTTTTTCCCCCTTCCAATCGATTACACAGGGGAACAACGGCGCCTGCGTATCGGCTTTCCTTCCAAATTCCCAAATGCCCCGATAAGGCTGTATGTCCAACCGTCTCCTTGGCTAATCTGGCCTCATGCCACGAAATCCGGGCTGTGTCTACATGGGTTTCAGGAACGGCCCATTACGGGGTCTCCCGAGGTCGTGGTCCAGGACTGTCTGTCCCGCTTGACCAAGATCGTGTCCTTGTCCCTGATGGGATCAAGCGAGATCGAGCGGGAAGCCGAGTTTCAAAGCGAAATCACGTCCTACTGGTCTAGGCAACACGATTGGTCCTTGCAGAATCTGATTCTGCTGAACCGTCCCCGAAGCGCATCCACGCTGCTTGCGTTAAGTGACCCACGCCAAGCCATTCCATCGGGTCGGGAGACAGTCTGGCTGGCGACGAATACGCTCGCGCTTAAAAAACACTACGAGCGCATGATCGGAAAGACCGTGCCAGTCCGAGCGGCAGAGACTCCAGGCTTCTACGTCAAGCTGCAAAGTTATCCGAGTATTCGCGTCCCAGACCCAAAACATGTTATGTCGTGGCTGACGCCACATTTGAAGCCCGACGATGCGAGGCAACTGTTGTCCTGGTTTGACGAACGTGGTTCGCCGGTCAGCCGATGGATTGTCTTAGAACTCCCAGGAGACAGAGATGCTCCGATCTACTGTCTTAACGTGCGTTCCCGGGGTATGCAGCCCGATCGGAGTCCCAAATTCGGCTTACGCTCTGCGCGCCGACGGCCACCTCATGCCACTGCCCAACCCCCCGCGAGCATTCAAGCGTCCACGTTGGATGTGCTTGACCGGGCCACCATCATGTCACGCGACCCGAGCGGCACCAACAATGATTTGGAAAACACTCGCGTGGTTTGTGTCGGCACAGGCTCGCTGGGCGGGACGGTCGCATTGCAGTTGGCGCGCTCCGGCGTTGGTCACATCACCCTCATCGATCCCGACACTCTGGCGTCAGCCAATCTTGGCCGACACGTTTTGGGGGTTGATGATTTGGGACGACCAAAGGCCTCGGCGTTGCGGGACAAAATCCACAGGGATCTGCCAACCACCGAAGTCGCGGCACATGTGGGCTTTGTCGAGGATGTGATGCACAAAAATCCCGAGATGTTTGAGAAAGCAAATTTGATCGTCATCACCACCGCAGATTGGCAGTCAGAGTCCTTACTCTGGAAAGCCAAGTCCGACGGCGCTCCTTGGCGGTTGCTACAGGCATGGAGCGAACCTCATGCACAGGTGGGACATGCCCTTCTCGCTCCCAACGGAGCATTTGATGCTAGATATTTGTTTGGCGACAATGGCGATTTCAGGCATAAGTTTACGGAGTGGCCGGGAGGAGGACTCGTTGCACTCCCGGCTTGTGGCGAGAGCTTCATTCCAGGCGGCTCGTTGGGGATGACGAACATCGCATGCATGGTGTCGCAGACTGCCCTGCGTGCCCTGACCGGGCATGTGGAGCACACAGCATGGATCAGCAGCATCTACAGACCTCAAGATATAGTCGCCTTGGGCGGCAGGTACTACGGTCCTGAACTGTCTGATGGGGTGCAGCAAATCGTGTTGGAACGCGGATGGCCTGAGCATGAGGCAAGAACAGAACAGCATGACGGAGATCGCCTGGTGTTGGAAATGGCCGATGATGGATTTCGAACTCCTCGTTTCATGGACGACCGCCGACGTCCTGAATAGGCACCGGCAGCGAGGAGGTGAACTGGAACGCGGAGGACAGCTATTTGTTGATCCACTCAGTTCGGCAGGGCTGCTACTCGCCTTGGCAACACCGCCCCACCGTGCTGATCGCGCAGGAAGATCGTGGCTGGAGTTCAATGCTCGACGCTGCCAAGAAGAAATCAAAGTCGCCAATGCGCAAGGATTGCGCTTGGTCGGATACTGGCATACCCATCCGGCAGACATTCCCGAAATTTCGCCTGCGGATATGAAGAGCTTCTCCAAATTCGCTGCCTGTTACCCTCAAGAGTTACCCCATCCAATTGCCGTCATCGTCGGTACATCCTCCCAACCCGAGGGCATCAAGGCTTGGTCCTTCAGGGACAACGGCAATGCCGTCGCAGCAAACTGGATGGCACCGCAGTCATCGGAGCAGTAAGAATTTTTTATCCTGATAACAGAACTTCCCGCATGCACAACATGAGCAAACCCGAAATTTACGTCAGCACCGACATCGAAGCCGATGGCCCCATTCCCGGTCCTCACTCAATGCTCAGCTTCGGCTCAGCGGCGTACCTGGCCGATAAGACCTTGGTCTCCACCTTCTCTGCGAATCTGGAGACGCTTCCGAGCGCCAGCGGGCATCCCGACACGATGGCATGGTGGGCACGCAATCAGACTGCATGGGAAGCTTGCAGAACTGATTGCCAACCGCCGGAGACGGCCATGCGCAATTATGTAGCATGGCTGAATGCCCTGCCTGGCAAGCCGGTGTTCGTCGGCTATCCGGTAGCCTATGACTTCATGTTCGTCTATTGGTATCTGATGCGCTTTGTGGGAGAGAGTCCGTTCTCGCACTCAGCCCTCGATATGAAGACATTTGCGATGGCTCTACTCAAGACCAACTATGGGGATGCGACTAAGCGCAACATGCCCAAAGGTTGGTTCGACGAACTGCCACATACGCACGTCGCATTGGACGATGCGATCGAACAGGGAGCGCTGTTTTGCAACATGCTACGCGTCCATTCCGTCGAACGTACCGACTGACTCCGGTGGGAAATGGGTTGCATGTCGACGATTGGCTCCTTCGCCAAATGAGCGGTATCAATGCGATGAACCAACAGTTGTTTTCTACATCTCAAACCTGTTGCCTACTGTATTTGCACGAATTGAGGCGCTTTCGCGACATTACCGTTTCGATTACAGCAAAACAACGCAAAGTTCGTACTGGATGAACCATTGCGAACGTTGCGGCATGAAACAGGGCGACTTCCCGATGTATGAAGAACCCGGAGGAGCATTTTATCCAGAAAATAGGCACACAGCCTCTCGGATCGTACTTCATGAGTTTGCTGAACCGTTTGCCTGCAACGGCAGTACAGGCTACGGTGATCTGTTTATTGAATACATGCGTCGGGCTTGAATATACCTACCCATATTTCGTGTCTTTTCACTGTATCAAACGACATTTTGGGTCAAGAAGTCTCAGTATTTACTTGTACATTACTGCTTCATAGCTTCTTGACATATCACTTTCCAGGGCAATTCCATTCCAAGAATACCAATCTCGAAATGCCCTAAAAATACCCTGATTTCGGCTGAGACATAATCAAAAAGCATCGCTACGCTTCTCCCTATCCAAAAACGGAGAAACGACATGCAACCGGCCGATCCTACATCATCCGCTCCGAGTCAACCCAGCGAGGAAAGTCCCGCCAGCGCGCCGGACATTGTCGAGACGCGGCTGTGGCCCGAAGAGCACGCCTGGCTCTACGAACTACTTCAGAGCCCAAAAAACACCTCCCCGACATTTCGCTTCCCTGACCTCATCAGCGCCTGCGTCACGCTCACGCTATCAACGCCGGAAGGAGCGCAGGCGATTTTCAATTTCCTCGGCAGCCAACTCGTGCTCCGTGACCCGGCAACTGCGCGTCGTCGTGAAGCAATGTGGCGGCCACAGTACGAAGAGTTACAAGCATTGCAACGAACACCCGCAAATCGTCATCCGAATCCAAAATATCAACACGACCAATTCACTACGGCTTGCGTGGCGCTGTGCCGCGAAAAAGACCCCTCCGGCAAAACCGTTCTGATACAGGCCCGCTACAACACAGTAGATCGCTCGCTCAGTCACCTCGATATTCCAACATCCTGAGCGGGCGAACTAAACTAATACCCGCTCCCACACCTCGCCTGGCTGCACAGGCCAACCCGCACACCACCCGTCCTCATTACCCGTTTTAACCAGATCAGGTGAACCGGCCTGTAGGTAGGTGTTTCTCATGTCGTGTGTTTTGGCGATCAGTTTTCTTTTGCTTTTGCCTGTCAAGCTCATCCAAGAGGTGATGACCCGCTGGAGAAGGCTGTCAGTCAGGCACAGTGTGACCTCAGCACTGCCCCAAGTTTGTACGCGAAAACAGGTTCCCGACACTTGGGTGGAAGCCGTCGTCTTAGATACCACGCATACATCCATCCTCCCCCCACAGTCTGCCAAGCAGGAAAACGCGGTGACGCCAATGCTGCCCCTTACATGGGTGCTCCCATTCCCATGAAAACGCTGCATTTCCCCGTCACCGCGCATGTGGGCATCATCTTCACGGCCACAATCCTGCTGTCATGCACGACGCAAACTGTTTTTGATGCGCCATCCCATCAGCCGGTCACTACTCCAGCGTTCGAGCAGATCGGCCACGGGGCTGAGACGAACTGGCAATCCTGTGTTCCCCCCGAATGTACGGCGCACACGCCAAAGACGCTTGCTTTGCCTCAAGCGCCCATAAGCCCAAACGACACCCCCGCAACCCTTCGGGAAAGCAATACCCCCAGGACGGATCCACACCCTGTCGCCATTCAACCGACACCTTCCCTCGAAGCGGCCCCGCAAGCCTGGATCGTGCCTTTTGCAGTGAATAGCACTGAACTGTCGGACACCGCCCGGATGGTTGTCGGGCTAGCGAGCATTGAAATCATTACCGCAGGCCGCATCACGATCATCGGTTACCCCGATGGAAGCGAAGACAAGGAACCCGGAATAAAACTTGCGTTCACACGCGCAGCTGCGGTGGCCGATGAACTGGCGCGTATTCGCCCCAATCTGACCACAAGCATCAAGAAACAGGCGAGGATCAGTTCCGTTTCAACGCCCCTAACCGGGGCCTCTTCGCATGTGTTCGAAAAGCGTGTCCTCATCGTTTTTGAACCGGCGCTGCCTCCCTGAACCACCCAACAACCCGCATCTACCCGATTATTCCACCCGCTCATCTAAACCTGCCTTCACCCGCCTTCGACCCGCCATTTTGGCGTTCAACCTAGGAGGTTTTCATGAGCACTGCAACACCCTTTGCTGGCCGTCTTCCCGGTCAGCGGCCGCTCTTTATCGCATCTGTCGTCATCCTCGCCCTCGTCGGGTGTTGTCTCGCCTTTCCGGGGCATGCCCTGGATCTGGTCGACTTCACGGGCGTCACCGGGCCGATGACCTCCGCCCTAAACCAGATTGCGCAACTTGGCCCCGGCATCAAGGCGCTCGTGGGTTTCGTGGGTTTTGTCGTCGCGCTGATATCGCTTGCCGCTTTGCGCAATTTCGGTCCGGTCCTGTTTTATGTCGGGCTCGCAATTTTCGGCGCAGTCGGGCTTGTGATCGCAGGCGCGATCATGGGCGCGGTGCTCTGAACTCCAGATCAAGGGAGTCCGGCATGCGCACTGACACCTACATTCCGAGAAGGCTCGACGATCGATGGAAGATCGGTTTCTGGGACATCGACGTCGCCGCACCCGTGCTGATCAGCGCGCTTCTCGGGTACCTCTCCGGCACGAAGTTCTCGTTTGCCCTCTGCCTGGTTGCCGGCATCGCGGTTTCGCGCTGGGTATCGAGAACGAAATCCGACAAGCACCCCGCCTTTGCCATCCACTGGCTGTGGTGGCACTTGCCGGTAACCCCCTTGACTGCTCTGACCGCAACGCCGCCTTCGCACATCCGTCGGATGGTTGGGTAGGAAAACGTCATGGATTTCGATCGGCTCAACACAGAGCGCAAGGATCTGATCCGCCGCAACCGAATGCTCTCGCTCATCGCTTGCGGGCTAGTCATCAGCCAAATCCTGACACTGACGGCGCTTCTCAGCGTCATCGGGTCGGAGCGCACAGTACTCGTACCTCCATCCATCAATAAAACGTTCTGGGTCGCGGGCCAGCGGGCAAGCGGTGAATACCTCGAACAAATGGGTGCATTCATCAGTTGGCTCATGCTGGATGTGAGTCCGTCGAGCATCGACTGGAAAAAAGAAATCCTCCTCACCTACGTCGAGCCTGACCAGCACGGACAGTTCAAGGCTAAGCAGGAGGTCGAAGCCGACCGGCTCAAAAGGATCAATGCCGCCACGGCGTTTGCGCCAGAACAACTCGTGCCTTCTGAAGACGGGCAAAGCGTCGTCATTCGGGGACGGTTGCGCACGCTGGTCAATGGCATGGAAACCACGAACGACCCCAAAGCATATCTGGTCGAGTTCAGCTTCGGCGGCTCGCGCATGCACTTGAAGACTTTCAAGGAGATCCCCTATGCGAGCAAGCATTAAGAATACGGGGGCAGGTGCGGCACTCATGCTGGCGCTGGCCGCCCTTTCCCCCGCTCATGCCCTGCAGCAAATCGACGCGAGTGACGGTGTAACGATTGAGGCCATCCTGTCGATCCGGGAGCCGACCCGCATCCGGATCGAAGGTGCACCCATCGTCGACGTTTTCGGGAACATCTATTCGAGCGGATGCGGCACGCCGCCCACGCTGCCACCCATGCCAAACGGAGCAAACGCGCCACCGCCCGCCGCCCCGGTCAATCCCCAGGGGGAAATCGTTGTCGAGTGCGACCGCGCGAAAGGCGAAATCTTCGTCCGCCCGGTTGGGGTCGATCTCAAACCGGTGAACCTTTTCGTGTCGACGGCAGAGGCTACATACACACTGCTGCTTCGGCGCGCAGACACCCCTGCCGACACCATTGTCATTCGCGATAAGGCCGCAACTGAGCGCCGTGCGGCACGGACAAACACCGCTTCTTCCTGCCCGCGTAACGGCACGGCAAGCCATGTCCGGAACCTGAAGGCCATGCTCGTTGCGATGGCAACCAACCGTGTGCCATCGGACATCGCGATGAGAGAGATCGGCCAGCCGCTCGTGCTCTGGCGCGAAGTGAATTTTCTGTTTGATCGGACCTACCAGGGCCGTGGACTCACCGGCGAGCGTTACCTACTTCAGAACGTGAGCGAAAAAACCATCGTGCTCTCTGAACCCGAGTTTGACCGCGAGGGGAACGATGCCGGGTCTGTGGCCGCTATTGCCATCGACCGGCACAACCTGCGCCCGGGCGAAGCCACCCGCGTCTTTGTCATCCGCACGGAGAAGCGGCCATGAAGGCATTGAACCCGGCTCGCCTGAAATCGGTAAACGCCCTGATTGAGCGGCTCACGCCGCGCCAGCGTCAGTTCGCGCTGCTGGGGCTCCTCATGGCGGTGTCTGTCGGCATCCTCTGGCTGATCTTCGCGCTTGACGAAAAAAAAGCCCCGGCACTCTCTGAGACAGCGGCAAAACCCAGTGGCGTCACCAATATTGGCGTCATGGCTCCGGGGCAACAGGTCAATCCGCTCGACCAATGGGTCGGCAACGCCGGTAAAAAGCTCGCCCAGTATGAAAGCGAGCGTGAAGAACAAAGCCGCCTCAATCGGGAGCGCACCGAATTTGAGAAACGCACGATGCAGCGTTTTTCCGAACTCGAACAGAAGCTCGCCACGACGGATCAGCCCAACGCCGAACCCGTACCGCCTGCGCCGATGCCCGTGCTCGTCCCTGAAAAGGCTTCCCCTTCCGATGAGCAGTCGCTTATCCAATCCGAAAGAGACGCTCTCCTGGCAGGTTTCCCGCCAAACGAACACGCCACTCCACCCGTTTTCGAGCCTGTCACGCCTCCCACGCCCATCATCGTGCGCGTCTCGGTCACGCCACTCGCCGCCGCACCCGAACCGAATAGTCCCAATACGAGTGCCCCGGAAAACAAGGGCCGTGAAGAGTCCCGTACCGTCGCTACCTATTTACCGGTCAGTGTGACGCGCGGGCAGCTTCTTGGGGGGCTCGATGCCCCCACCGGTGGGCAGGCGCAGTCCAACCCTCACCCCGTTCTGATCCGTTTGTCCGACAACGCTGTGCTCCCGAACCTGATGCGCGGCCAATACCGTGATTGCTTCGTGATCGCGGCCGGTTACGGTGACATCAGCTCTGAGCGCGCATACCTGCGCACTGAGAGCCTGTCCTGCGTCCGCCAAGACGGATCCACACTCGAAGTCAGTATCCAAGGTTCCGTCTACGGCGAAGACGGCAAGGTGGGCCTGCGAGGGCGGCTCGTCACCAAGCAGGGCCAGATGCTGGCAAACGCCCTACTGGCCGGGGTCGTCAGCGGTATCGGACAAGGGCTGGCGACCTCCTCTTCTGAGACCAGCACATCCGCCCTGGGCACCGTGTCCACGCTGTCCGGGTCGGACGCCTACCGCGCCGGGATCGGCACAGGAGTTGGCCGGGCGCTCGACCGGCTTGCCCAGTACTACATACGCCTTGCCGAAAACACTTTTCCGGTGATCGAGATCGACGCCGGGCGAGAGATTGATGTCGTCATTACCCGGGGCGTGAAGATCGACGCCCCGGTCGCGGGAGCAAACACCCTCCGCACGGCGACAACCCCTGCACAACGGTATCTGGAGGAGTCCGATGACACCGACTATTGAAGGCAAGCGTACGGCCCGTAAAAAACGAGACGCTACAAGAGTTCCAATCTCAATTCTTGCGCTGCTGGCGGGGGGACTGACGTTCGGACAGCCTGCATCCGCCTCGGAAAGCGGATTGCGCGAAACCAAGGATTCCGGCAATGCAACCCCCAGCCACCAAGCGGAGAAAACGCAAGATGACGCGCAATGGGTAAGCATCCGAGAAGGGGCGCGACTACTCACTGAACTCCAAAAGCTCTACCCCGGCACCCGCTTCACCGAGGTCATCGCCTCCCCCATCAGGGGGCTTTTCGAGGTCTGGATGGACCGCAACGTGGTTTATGTTTTCTCGCACGCGCCACGCTATTTCCTCTTCGGACACCTGTTCGATACAGAAACGCTGCGTGACATCACCGCAGCAAGACTGATACAGCAGGATAGCCGCACTCCGGCCTTTGATCCGGTCCAGTTCGACCAACTCCCGTTCAAAGATGCGATCAAGACGGTGCGCGGGACCGGCAAGCGCCAACTCGTCCTTTTCAGTGACCCTGCTTGCCCCTATTGCCGTCGGCTTGAAGCGGAACTCTCCGAGATCAGTGATGTGACGATTCACACCTTCCTCGTGCCCTTCGGGGGGGAAGCCTTGCCAATCTCGATCTGGTGCGCCAGAGATCGCAACAAAGCCTGGAAAAAATTCATGTTGGGTACGGCCATCAGGCAACTGCCCCCCGGAAAACCCTGCCCAAATCCGGTAGCACGCAATCTCGAACTTGCGCACACCCTCGGCATTTCCAGCACCCCTACCCTGATCTGGGCCGATGGCAGCCGCACGGAAGGTTTTATTGACCATACGGCGATCAATGTGCGGCTCAATGCAAACACCGGGGAGAAAGAGCCATGAGCCGGACACTTCCCGTCATATTGCTTTTTTTGGCCACCCTCCTTGGTTGTTCCTCGATGTCAGGGCTTGGCGGCAGTTCGTCTTTTGCATGCAAGGCTCCCGATGGTGTGGCCTGCGAATCGGTTTCCGGCACCTGGGCCAATGCCGTCGCGGGCAATTTGCCCAGGCAGCAGAACAAAAGCACTTCGCAGCCATCCCCGCAAAAAGACCCTGCGCCCCCTGCCGCTTTCTATGGCGCAACACCCGGTACGCAGAGTACGGCGCTACGTTCTAACGCGCACACCCTGCGGCTCTGGATCAAACCCTGGGTAGATATCGACGGCGATCTCTATGACAACGCTTTTATCTACGTTCAGGTCAACAGCGGGAAATGGCTTCTCGATCATATCGAACGGCCTACGCGTGAAGCCTTTGCCCCCTTGCGTGCGCCGACAGCGAGCCCTGCTGCGGAGGGTTCCTCTGCCCGCATTCCACCCTCTGCGCCGCCCAACGGCTCGCCGGGGGGAACGAAATGAGCACCACTCCCCGAAAAGGCGTCCAGTTACCCGTACAGCTGCCGTTTCTTCTCATTTCTCCTGAAACACCCGCTGAACAGTTTGCCAACTGGCTTCCTTATTCCGGTTATCTCGCCGCTGAGAAGATTTTTGTTAACCGTGACAGCATGGGTTTCATGTTGGAGGTGATGCCGCAGTCTGGTGCTGATGAACGCATGACGGAAGTGTTGGTATCGCTCTATGCCAACTGCCCGCCCGATACCGGAGTCCAGTTTCATCTGTTCGCCTCCCCGCATGTCAGGAAGCTCCTTCGCCAGTACGCCAATCTGCGTCTGGAAGACGAGGATCAAATCGAACAGGCCCGCCATTGGGGACGGCCCGCGCGCAACAAGGGGCTTTACCGGACGCTCGCCCGACAACGCGTAGAGCATCTGCTCAAAGGGGCGCAGAAGTCGCTCACCAGCGGCTTTCATTACACGATCCGGGATTTTCGCTTGATGCTGAGCGTGGCCTACCCGGGGGATCCGGAAGACCTCAACCGCCGGGAGTCCCTGCTCTCGCTGCGCGATTCGATGTCGGCCACGCTGCGCTCGGCCTCTCTGCCTAATCGGGTGTGCTGCGCCGCGGATCTCATTAACTGGTGCGCGATGTTTACCAATCCCGACCGGCTCTCCGGGACAAACGCGCCTGACCTCCACTACGATGACGGACGGGAGATCCGAGACCAGATCGTCGATTTCGACACCATTCAAGACCCCCGGCCCAACGGCCTCACCCTTTGGAAGGAAGATAGCCCGGACGTCCTGGAAGCGCGGTTTTACTCGATCAAATCCTTTCCGGAACGTTTTGCGCTCTGGCAAATGGGTTCGCTCATCGGCGATCTGATGCAACCCGCTTTGCAATACAGCGCGCCGTTCCTGATCACGCTGGGCGTCCAGATTCTCGACCCAACCACAACACGCACGACGGTGACAGCCAACCATGTGCGGGCCACGCAAAACGCCAAGTCGAAGATGGCCGATGTCATGCCGGACGTCAAAAAGAAACTGGACGACTGGACGGTCGCAGCAGACGCCATCGACACGGGCGGTGCGCTCGTCTCGATGTATCACCAGTTGGCGATCTTCAGCCCCCCTGAAAAAGCCACTGCTGCGCATGAAGCGGCCAACGCCATCTGGCGTGCGAGAGGTTTTCAGTTAAATGCCGATGCCTACATGCACCGGCAGGCGCTACTAGCGAGTCTGCCCATGACGCTCAGCCCCAGGTTTCACAAGGATCTCGCCAAGATGCACCGCGTCACCCGCAAAACGATGGGCAATGCCATCCACATGGCTCCGATCATTGCCGAGTGGCGCGGCACCAAAACCCCGGCGCTCGTCTTTGGCGGTCGGCGCGGGCAATTGATGACGCTCGATATCTTCGACAACGACCTGGGGAACTACAACTTCGCCATCATCGGCGCACCCGGCTCCGGGAAGTCCGTGCTGATGAACGAGATGGCCTGGTCGTACCGGGCCATTGGAGCCAAGGTCTGGATGCTGGATCTCGGGAGAAGTTTCGAGAAGCTCTGCCGCAAAGCGCACGGCACCTATATCGAGTTTCGGTCGGACGTCACGATTTGCCTGAACCCCTTTACCCACATCGCCGACATCAATGAAGACATCGACATGCTGGTTCCGGGGATCTCAAAAATGTGTTCGATGCAGCACCCGCTCTCCGAGGTGCAGTACAAGGCCATCTCGGCCATCACACTGAAACTCTGGCAGGAATACGGCAATGACCTGACGATCACCGCTTTGCGGGACGCCTTCAAAGCCGGAACGATCGAGGAACTGGGCATCAATAACGATCAGCGCATCAAGGATCTGGCCGTGATGCTTCAACCCTATGCGAGAGGCGGCCAGTATGAGCGTTTCTTCGAGGGGAAAAACAATATCGATTTCTCGAACGATTTTATTGTCATCGAGAATGAAGAATTAAAACGCCGACCGGACTTGCATGCAGTCGTCAATATCCTGCTCCTGCACCGCATCACTGGGGAAATGTACTTCACCCGCAACCGCCGCAAGCTCCTCTTTTTCGATGAGTTGAAACAGCAGTTGGGCGACATCGGCGCAGACGATCCGGTCAAGGCAGCCGTGATCGAAGAGGCGGCCCGGCGCGCGCGCAAATACGGCGGCGCTTTGGGGACGGCTGCACAAAGCGTCGACGATTACTACGGCTCGGCGCAAATGGAAGCCGCTTTCAACTGCTCCGACTGGGTTTTCTTATTGAGGCAAAAGCCTGAATCCATCGAAATGCTCGACCGCAAGGGGAGATTGACGATGGATGAGCCAAAGAAGCGGCTGCTGAATTCGCTGCGCCTCGAAGCGGGAGCCTACGGCGAACTCTACATTTCGTCCCCTGTTGGGGAAGGGGTCGCGCGAAACATTCTCGATCCTGCGACCCACCTCCTATTCAGCAACAAACTCGAAGACAACGCCCCCATTGATGCCTTACGGGCGCAGGGGCTTTCCATCGACGAAGCCATCAATGAGCTGTTGCGCCAGCGGGGGCATGCCGCATGAAATCGCTCGCCTTGCACACATTCGTGACAGTACTTTCCGTCGTGATGGCGCTTGCGCTCTATCACCACTTCGTCATACGCCCCGCGCTCAGGGTGGGGGTTGTGGATATTGCTGAAGTCTATCGGGCCAAAGAGGCCGAATTCACCAAGCTGCTCACAGCTTCCAGTTCCGTAAAAGACCGGGAACAGGCAATGGAAATGGCAAAGAAATTTGCGCAGCGCCTGCCCGTAGCTTTGGCCGAATTGCCGCAAGAGTGCGGTTGCCTCGTCGTGCTCAAGGCTTCCCTCATTGGCGCACCTAACAGTTTTGATCTCACACCGGCGCTACGCCGAAAGGTTGATGCTCCATGAATAATCTCCACCATGTCGTCACCGTCTACGGTTCGATGAAACGGCCCGTCCGGTTCCGGGATTTCCCGCGTTTCATGCTTCGGCGCTGGTATTTATTTCTGCCGGTTTTTGTCATCTGGGGCTTTGCCTTCCTGCGGCTCTTCGTCGATCCGACTCCACGTATTCCGCTCCTCTTCAACTGGACCCCGAGCCTGCCCTACCGCGTCGCCCTTATGCGCCCAGTCGGAAAGGAATTGCACAAAAGCGATCTGATCGTGTTCGCCTTCGCAGGCGAGGCAAAGCGTCTTTATCCGGGGTTGAATGGGCAACCCTTCTTCAAGATCGTCCGGGGCGTACCCGGGGACACCGTGAGTGTCGAGGGGAGAAAAGTATTCATCAACGATGAGTCTGTCGGCATCGCCAAAACACACACATTTGACCGCCGCCCGCTCACAACGATCCGGGAGCAGGTCATCCCCGACGATCACTACTACGTGCAAGGTACTGGCCCGGACAGTTTCGACTCCCGATACCGCGAGAGCGGCCTCGTGGACATCCATCAGGTTTTGGGCGTCGTCATTCCGATTTTTTAAGAAGAACAAACATGATCGGAATTGCTCGCTCTGTCCTCTTCATCGTCCTGGCTGGCTCGATGTCCATCATGGCGACATCTGTCCACACGCAGTCCAGCCCAGCCTCCGGGCCATTGCCTGGCGCGTCGGCACAAGGATCGGGCGATGCGGCTGTAATGGCCGACTTTCTGGGGCTGCTCGGCCAGATCGCGCCCGCTGCCGAAGAAGGCGCACGGACATTCCTTGCCGCCGTCCAACTGCGGTGCGGATACACGCCCTCCGCCGAGGAACTGCGCCGCGCCATGTCGCAAGGCGATGGCAATCCCGTGCTGATGGGGCTTATCAATGCAGCCCATCAACAAGATGCCCAAGCGCGCACCCGGTTGATCGGCCAAATCCAATGCGGAGCGCCGCAATGAAAACGGCTCCTATGCAATTGCTGGAATCCAGGCAGGGTGGAGTCAAAGCGCGAATCGCCGCCGCCCTTGCCGCCATCGTCCTCAATGCTGCCTTACCCCATGCTCACGCTGCCGACCTCGGCACGATTGGGCCAACCTATGAGATTGGCGAGCCTGACTTGTTACGCATGATCGAAGAGCGGTTGCTTGAGAAGGCCCGCACGGGGGAACTTGCCCGGATTGAACGGGAAACCAAGACCCGTGCGGTGGCAGCCATCAAGAATCCACCGCCTGTACCCGGTATTCAGGCAACGCTTATTCCGCGCACGTTCTACTTCGACCCGACTTTTACCCTGAATCGCAACATCTTCGGCGCACAGGGCGAGCTGCTTTTTGCGGCAGGCACGCGCAAAAACCCGCTGGAAGTGGTCTCCCTCAGTCGGCATCTGCTCTTCTTCGATGCCCGCGACAAGCGACAGGTCGTCCACGCCCGGGAACTGATTACTGCTTATCAAGGGCGGGTCAAACCGATCCTCACTGCCGGTTCATATCTCAGCCTCATGCAGTCCTGGCGCATCCCCGTCTATTACGACCAGCGCGGGCTCCTCACCCGGCGCTTGGGCATCCGGCAGGTCCCGGCGCTGGTTTCGCAGGAAGGCATGCGGCTCAGGGTCGACGAACTGGAGGTCCCGCAATGAAAAAACTTCTGGCTGCCTTGGCCTGCATCGCACTGGCCTTCATCAGCACATATTCCATCAGCGAAGAATCCGTCACCTGTACCGGCAAATTTCCGAACCCGGTCACCGACATCTGCTGGAGCTGCCTGCTACCGATCACCATTGGTGGCGTAAAGATAGGAGATCTCGATGGGCAGGAGGATATCGAGAATCCATCCAACCCTGTCTGTACCTGCACGACGAACCCGACGATCGGCATTTCGGTCGGCTTCTGGGAACCGGCGCGGCATGTGGAAGTGGTCCGTAAGCCCTTCTGTCTTGTGTCTCTGGGCGGAATCGACCTCAATCCGGGCATCGCCGCCCCTGAAGCCGCGCGGGTGACCCGCTCGGAGGGCGATGGGGACGGGGGTAGTTTTTATCAGGCCCACTACTACACGAACCCCGTTCTCGATTACCTGGGGGTCATCGTCGATATTCCCTGTATGGAGCGCGGAACGTTCGATATCGCCTATATGACGGAAGTCGACCCGCTCTGGGCCGACGATGAACTCACCCTCATCATCAACCCGGAAGCGGTGCTGTTCGCCAACCCGGTGGCGGTTGCGGCCTGTGCCGCCGATTGCGTGGCCGCCAGCATCGGCTTCGGCGTTGCCGATCTCTTCTGGTGTGCGGGTTGCCAAGGGGGGCTTTACCCCCTGAACGGCCGGGTGCCTTTTCATATGGGGGGCGTGCGTACCTCGGCGCTGATTGCCCAACGGCTGACCGCCAAGATGCACCGCGAGTTGGTGGCCTGGAGCGGGCATGGCGAAGCGGGCTTGTGCGGACCGTACTACGCGCCAGTTATGGACAAACGTTCCTACAAAACCCAACTGATCCATCCCATCCCCAATACGGATAAGGACAACGGCAAGTGCTGCCAGCCTTGGGGTCGGAGCACGATCCTCTGGGGGGCAGGCAAGGAATACCCGGCCAAAGGGGAAGACTTTGGATATCTGCTCTTTCGGAAAAGGAACTGCTGTGTCGGCTACTGATTTCTTAAAATCGCTCGGTTTGGCTCTTCTGGCAGTCGCCGCCAGTGCAAGCGCCGCCCCTGGCATGGATGCCTTGCCGCAGCCGTTGAACAACACGCCTGTCGACATGGAGGCCATTGCGCGTGGCTACTCCAAGATCGAAATGGAGAAAGCCGCCCAAGGGCTCAACAGCGCTCCGGCGCTCCTGGTCTTTGTCAGCCTCGATATGCCGCAAGCCACGCTGGAGCACCTGCTGGATCAGGTTGATCGCGCACGGGGTCGCATCCTCATCCGTGGTCTCAAAAACGGTTCGCTCCGCGAGACAGCTAGCCTGATCCAAAAAATCATCGGCGTGCGCAAGTCTGCTTTCCAGATTGATCCCCATGCTTTCGGCCGTTACGCCATTACCCGTGTGCCTACCTTTGTGCTGGTGCGTTCGAGCACCGCCCCATGTGCAGAAAACCTTTGTGCCGCACCCAATGATGCCGTTCGGGTTGCAGGCGACGTCAGCCTTGAATACGCCCTTGAGCACATCGCGCGCGCTTCAGCCGATTTCCGCGCCGAGGCCGACCGTTTTATCGCGCGCCTGAAGAATTTGGAGCAACCGAAATGAACCCTTTTTCCAGCCCACGCTTTTTACGCGCCGTTGCGTGGTTGACCACGGTCAGTTTTGTCTTCGCGCAACACACGGCCATCGCTGGTCCACATGAGGAAGGGGTTGCGGCAGGACAGGCCGCAAACCCCACGATTCGCGCAAACGTGAACGAGCCCGCTGCCTCCAGCATCGTACCCGGCTATACGGCAACCCCGCCTGAGCGAAACCTTTACGGGCAGAGTGACCTTTCCAGCCAGTCCGACGCGGCGCTGGCTGCCTGCGCTGCCACACCGACTGATCCGACCTGTCAGGGAATCCTTGGGGCGCGCGATTCTGCCAACACGCCACGCCCGAGCATCAATCCCTACGACCCAAGCGTTCTTGATGCACGCCGCATCGCAGAAAACCCTGCGGCAACGCTCGAAGAACTTTCCAGTTTCTATGGCGGGTGCGAAGTCAACCTGAGCGCAACCCCTGCAACGGAAATCCGACGCTGCCACCAGTCTGCAAACACACCGGACGCCGATGCATGCACACCGCTCATCGAAGCCGGCTGCACTCTGGCCAACACTGAATGTCGGCAAACCAATCTTGAGACGAATACATGCACCCTCACGGAACATCAGTATTCCTGCCCGGTTCCGGCCTCTCAATCGGCTACGGTTTCCAACTGCCCCGCCAACGTCTTCTGTTTCGCGGGCGAATGCTTCAACACCGCCTACACAAACGATGCCGATTTCGCGCGCTCCATGTCGTTCCTGGAAGCGGCGCGCGAAGCCGGGATGTATCTCGATACCAACACGATGCGGGTTTTTAACGGGGAGTCGGCCAAGTGCCGCAAGCGCTTGCTCAAGAACTGCTGCCATTCGGACTCTTCCGGTGCGGGCATGAGCAACCAGAGCGTTTCGGGGACGGGCTCAAGGCTCGTATTCGACATTCTGATGGATTCGGGCAACCGGAGTTTTATCTGGAACGGCATGACGGCGCTCGTTACCGGCGCGGGGTTCTCAGGCACCTTTACGGCCTACGGTGTGAGCATTGCCGTCAACGGCGCAGCGATTCCCGCAGGATCGACAGTGATTTTTTCGACCCAGAGCATGGTCATTGCGGTCGACCCTTGGTCGCTGGTCATCGCCGTCATCATCTACGTCATCATGGAGATGTCCTCATGCAACAAGGAAGAGGGCAAGCTCGCCATGCGAGAAGGCGCGGGGCTCTGCCACACGATCGGCACCTGGTGCTCAAGCTGTCTCAAACTCTTCGGCAAATGCGTCTCCTGCATCGAGCATTCCACCCGCAAATGCTGCTTCAACTCAAAGCTCTCCCGGCTCATCAATGAGCAGGGCCGCGCGCAAATCGGCAAGGGATGGGGGACGCCCGAAAAACCCGATTGTTCGGGCTTCACGATCGAGCAACTGCAACGGCTCGATTTCTCGCGCATGGATCTGACGGAGTTTTATTCCTCCATCGTGCCAACCCTGCCTGATGCGGGTGCGATTCAGGACAGCAACCGGGCGCAAACACCCAACTGCTACTACGGAGAAGGAAGATGCAACTAAAACCTTTATGCCGCAAGGCGAGTGCCCTCATTTTGCTTGCGCTCGCCGCCACCACGATCCATGCCGAAGATGCCTTGCTCCCCACAGCCCAAACCGTCCAGGCGCTGATGCTCGAAGCCATTCGGTCTGAAGCGGGCGTGGCGCACGGTGTGCTCACAGGGGGCGTGGCGGACGCCCTTACCCAGAAGTTCGGGGGAACCTCGCCGATCACTGTCGACGTGTCGACCGAGAAGCGATACCGCCAGCCCGGATGCAGCCGCCTGAAAGTGCTGTTCCAGCAAGAAGGCGTCCGGCTTCCTGAAAACAAAGAACCTCGTACCCAAACCGTCGAAATCGGCATCAACTATTGCCTCGACGGCAAGCCCCCAAAATCCTTGCAATAAGGGCGAAGCCGTGCGCGCCGTATTCCCTGCCTGCCTTTGCTGTGCCTTCGCCAGTCTCAATCTGGCGGCAGGCACCGCTTCCGCAGAAGGGCGATACCCCTGGTGGGGCGAGCATTGGCGGGGTTGGCACTTTTACGAGGTGCCTTCCATTGAAGAACCCGAACCCCCTGCGACGCCCGCCCCTGCTTCCCCGGCCATCATTCCGCAAGCGCCAGAACTCACTGAGTTCGAGCATCTTAAAAAAACGCTAGAAGACACCCGCAACATCGCCATCATGCGTCCCACCGAAGAGAACGTCCGCCGTTACATGGAACTGGAGGCGCAAGTGGTGGCTCGTGCCTCCACCTTCGCCGATGTTGCGCGGCGCGTGGCGTGGGCCACCCCTGAACTCGACCCCTCTTTGCAGGGCCGCCCCGTCAACGCGAAGGCGCTGGAAGTCTTTACGCGCCGGGAGCGCGATGGGCGCGCGGAACAGATTGCCACGCTGGGCAAGGATCATGTGCTCTTCTTCTTTTACCGGTCCGACTGTCCGTATTGCCACGCCTTTGCACCCACGATCAAGGATTTTGGGGGCCGCTACGGCATCCAGGTCGTTGCCGTGAGTCTGGACGGCGGCCCAATGCCAGGGTTCATCAACGCACGCCCCGACAACGGCATTGCCACGGCGCTCAAAGTCGAACAGGTACCCGCCGTGTACCTCGCGCAACCCTTCACCCGAAAGATCGTACCCATTGGTTTCGGCGTGCTCTCGGAATCGCAACTGCTGGAACGCATCTCCATCGTCTCCTCGCCGGAAGGGGAAAGGATGCTGCCCGGCATCGTGCAGCACCTCGCCTTGCCGTAGGAAAAACCATGCCCTTTCAAAAAACGTTTCAACAAAAAACCTGCGCCGCGTTGATCGCCGCGATGAGCGCGGCCTCATCCCCCGTCTGTGCCGGTGATCTCAATGCTGAAGTGAACGATATGTTCAACAACCTCGGGGCTATCGGGAACTACACGGCCCCCGGCGCTTTTCGGGGTCAGGCATTCAACACCTACACGGGCGGCAGCCTCATGATGCGCTCGCCCAACAAGGTCTACCAGCTTGTCGCAATCCAGTTTCCAACTATCAAGGCGGGCTGTGGCGGCATCGACGTATTCGGCGGCTCCTTCAGCCATATCTCGGCTGAAGAGTTCAAAAATATGCTCAGGAATATTACGTCAGCGTTGCCTGGCGTTGCATTCCAACTCGCCCTGGAAGCC
Organism: Betaproteobacteria bacterium; assembly: GCA_009781085.1. Taxonomy (GTDB): domain Bacteria; phylum Pseudomonadota; class Gammaproteobacteria; order Burkholderiales; family Rhodocyclaceae; genus WRNU01. The sequence goes on along the minus strand of WQYV01000018.1, from coordinate 9,417 downwards.
GTCTCTCCGCTCATGGGGGGACTCACAAAATGGGTCAAGGGGCTGGAGACGTTGATCAACAATGCCCGCATCAACTCGTGTGAGACGGCCAAAGCTATCGTCAGTACGGCAGCCGAATCTCTTGGATATAGCTCGCAGGAAACCTGCGCCGATCTTGCCATCGAACTGGGGATGGAGAGCGACCGCGATGCTGCGCGTCGGCGCTGTGCCTCCGACCGCCCAAGCATCCTGTCGACGGCACGCTCTTCGCCGGACGCCAATGTACGAAACAAAGCCCCCTTTGTGGGCAACCTGACCTGGAAAGCATTGCAGTACGCCGGTTCCACGATGAGTGACCCAGAGCGCGAACTCATCATGAGCATGGTCGGCACTATCATCTATTACCCGGATGAATCCAACCGCGACCCGGAGCCGATTGCACCGACGCTCACTTCCATCAGCCAGTTGCTTTACGGGCAAGCGGCCATCGATGAGACGGATGTCGTTCAGCACCTCCTGAAATGCAACGATTACACCAACTGCGACACGGTCACGCTCAATACCAGCTATGCGCACACCCCTTTTACTGCGCGGGTGGAAGCGCTCATGCGCTCAATCGCAGACAAGATCAGTACGCGCTCGGCCATTCCGAACAACTCGGCGGAAGTCGGTTTTGTGAATCAGGTGAATGAGCCCGTCTACAAAATGCTCTCCATCGGCACTTCCATCCCCGGCTCGGGATTGGCCGAGAGCCTGATCGCCCAGTACCGGGATGTGATCGCGGCAGACTATGCCTATGTGTTTCTGGAGCGGAACCTGAAACTGGGCATGGCGGCGCTCGATAAGGATTACACGCTTCAGCAGACACAGCGCGAACAGTCGAACAAGGTCCGGCAGCGCGCCCAGGCCATGCTCTTTCAGCTTGCCCAGGAAAAAAACCTGCTCTATCAGAAAGTCGGTTCTTTCCGCGCCGTAGCAAGCCATCTGGAATTGCTGGAGCGCCAGCTTCGTTCCAGCATGCCGCAGCATGTACTGGACATGCTCGGGCAGCAGGCAGCCTATCTCGCTCAGTAGGCATCAGGCAACACGCCCATGTGGGAAATCTACGCTTATCAGAACGCGGACAGTCTCTTCGGCATTTTCAATGGCGTTGCGGCAATCCTTGGTTCCTCTAATTACGCGGCGTCCATTGGCGCAGTTGCTTTTTTCGGGTTCGTCGCCGCGCTCGTCGCCTACGCTTTTGCCCCGGAAAAACTGCAAGGATGGAAATGGCTTGCCTCGGTCGTGCTGACGTTCAGCGTCCTCATCATTCCAAGGGTGACGGTTGGCATCGTCGATAAAACAGGTGGTTCCCCCGTGAAGGTGGTTGCCAACGTCCCGCTGGGTTTGGCTGTGCTGGGCAGCGTCACCAGCACCATCGGGCACACCCAGACCGGATTATTTGAGACTGTATTCCAGGTCATCCCAGGCATCGGCGCACTCCCATCCGAACTTACCTATCAGGAAAACGGCCTGATGTTTGGCAATCGGCTGGTGCGGCACACCCGGAGCGCCGTTTTTCAGGATCCGGCTTTCCGGACGGATCTCGTCAACTTCATCCATAACTGTACGAGCTACGATTTGCTTGACGGAACGATCAGCCCAAGTGATTTCGTAGCCTCGGATGATGTCTGGTCACTGATGGCAACGCCCAACCCAGCCCGCTTCAGTACGCTCACAAATACAGGCGGCAGTGTCGGCATCGATACCTGTACGAACGTATACGCGAACCTGAATGGACGCTTGCCTGCGCAGATCGGCCAGATTCAGGGCTGGCTCGGGTCGCAGTTGAATCCGACGCTCTCAGGCGTAGCAGCGGCTTCTGTCATCGCAGGGCAGATTCAGCAGGCTTACCTGAAGAACAGCATCGCCAACGCTTCTGCGAGCGCTGCCGACATCATCCGACAAAACGCGATGCTCAACGCCATTGAAGATACAGGCAAGCTCATCGGCCAGAAGTCAAATGACCCGGCCTCAATGGTGCTGGCTGTGGGCCGCGCCCAGGCAATCGCACAGCAAAACGCCACTTGGATCAACTTAGGCAAGGTCGCGGAACAAGCATTGCCAATTTTTAGAAATGTGGTTGAAGCGATCACCTATGCCATGTTCCCACTTTTCGTGCTGCTACTGATGCTCACAAGCGGGCGGGAGAGCATGCTGGCCTGTAAAGGGTACGCAGCAGTCCTGATCTGGATTCAACTCTGGCCGCCACTGTACGCAATCCTGAACTACATGGCCTCGATCTACGCGGCCTACGATCTCGCCGCTGCCGCCAACACCGGCACAGGCGCGAGGGCGCTTGCCCTGAAAACCGCTTCGACCATCTACGCACGCGCAATTTCGGGCGAAGCCATCGTCGGCTACCTGGCAATCACGATTCCTTTCATCGCCTGGGCAGCCTTGAAGCGCATGGAGAGCATCGGGACAGCTCTGGTTGGCGGGCTCACCGGCCTGCAAGCGATGGTCTCTGGCGCGAGTTCATCAGCGGCGCTTGGCAATGCCTCGATGGGCAATCTCACGATGGATCAGATGCGCCTTGCCCCGAACCGTACCTCTGCTTTCATGAGCAGCGTGCAGGATGATTCGAGCGGGGACACGTTCTCGACGAACGCTTTGACCGGGCGGACGGCTGCGAGCCTGCTGCGTAACCAGGGTTTTGCCTCTCGGACCGTCTCGGTGCGGGTCTCAGAACAGGATGTCCAGGACGCGAGCCGACAAGTCGACACAGCCATGAACGAGGCTGTCTCAGCTAACCGGGAACGCTCGGCAGTGCTGGCGGAAGCTTTTACCAAAGGAATGTCGAAGCTCAATTCAACGCGCTCTTCCGACGGCACAACGACCAGCGGTTTCGAGCAATGGGGCGAAATGCTCAATCAGGTCGACACCATCACGAAAGGTCTGGCAAAGAACACAGGGCTTTCACAGGCGCAAATTGCAAGCATTGCTCTGGGCGCATCAGCGCATGCTGGAATTAAAACGCCCAAAGGCTTCCCTGTGCAGGCGGGTATGCAACTGCAAGGAAGCGCAAACAAAAATTATCTTTCAAGCCTCTCCGAACATGAACAAAAGGTGCTGGGCAACATGAATTCAGAACAGATTGCTGTGATGGAGCAATTTGGCGACCGCGTTTCCCGTGACTCCAGCTTCATGCACGCTGTTACTAACGATGAACGCGAAGCACAGGACATGTCTACACGGCTTGCCTCAACCACCTCCCGCTCAGAGCGAGCTACGTCCAGTCTTTCTGATCGAGTAGCGTTTGCAGAACGTGTTTCTTCAGCCCACGAAAAAGGAGAAAGTATCTCCATCGACATTGCGCAAGACCCACACAATCTCGAAATGTTCATGCGCTATGCACATGAATATGGTGGCAACAGCGCCGCTGCGCACACCCTCATGGACGCGGAACTGGCTCGCCAAGCATTAACCCCACACCGAACATCTGACGGAACTGCCTTGCCGACTTCATTTGGTGAGTTACGAGAACGGCACGAACAGCAACGCCAGGAAGGGTTGTTGTCACCTGACATCCAGGCGGTTCACCAAGGTAACCGCCAAGTTGCGGCCCGTTCGGTTTCTTCTGCGGGAAATCCTCGCCCTTCCGCCGCTTCCCCTGAATCACCGATGCGTAACGAAATACGTGCGCGGGGCAACGAAATTCATACGTTGACAGATTCAAAGCGAAAAAGCTTTGATGACAAAGCTGAAATCGTTGAAACCGATGATGGGACTCTTGCAACTAAAAAATCCCTTCTCAAACAATCGGGCAAACAGGTCATTGAAGACGCCGGAGCTAGCGTCGACAACGCCAAGGATGTTGCCAAAGATGTTATGAAACGTCTTCGGAATTAATTGTGAGGCCAAGCCTGATTCTGAGGTTCGAATTGATGCAGATCAGGCTCATCATGGGATGGTTTTGTATATGGATAATGCCCATCCTTCAGCCAGAGTAGTGATGCTTTATCAGATAACAAAGGATCTTGCTCCATAATTTGGTCTATCTCGTAGCTGTCTTGAAAACGTTGTTTTTTCCCAAAAAAAGCGACGAACCCGGCAACAGGCGCTGTAAACATCAAACCAATACACATCATGACAACCCGCGTGCCCCAACCATCCTTGACTGCGGACAAAAAGCCAGCCGACAGGCCAATGAGAAGGATGACGACGGCAATGGCTTTGCGCATGATGCTTCCGGACGCGTTGATGGTTGTTGGGTTGTTTTCCGTTTATGACCAGCATTATGTGCTGGTTGGATGCGGTATCAAGCCCTGCTGACCTGCCCGTATTTTTGCGTACTTCGCAGTTGGGCAAGCTTTGAGATTCCTGCTTTCATCAGCCGCTCAAAAAACCAACTTTCAGCCACTGTACGTTTTCGTACCACTTCGTCTCGTGGAAGCTCAGAATTTTGTGGGGGGAATTGTGGGGGGAATAAGTGATTTTTCCACTGAAAAAGCACTTAGGCCCGTCTTAGAATTGGTATAAGTGCTTGATTTCATTGGTCGGGGCGGCGGGATTCGAACTCGCGACCCCTTGCACCCCATGCAAGTGCGCTACCAGGCTGCGCTACGCCCCGACTTGAGAAGGGCGCGATTGTACAAGAACCGTTTGGAACTTTCCAGAAGAATCTTAGGCGAACCCTAAGCCTGCTCAGCCCCGCAGCACGCCTAGCACGGCTTCGACTTCGGCACGGAGTTCGATGAGCATAGCGCGAGCCTGTTCGGCGGCAATGGCGTTCTCTTGATCCTGAATTGCGGCTTCGCCGAGGCGGTTGCGCGCTCCAGAGATCGTAAACCCTTCCTCGTAGAGCAGATGACGGATTTTGCGCACCAGGAGCACTTCGTGGTGCTGGTAGTAACGCCGGTTGCCGCTGCGCTTGACGGGTTTGAGTTGGGAAAACTCCTGCTCCCAGTAGCGCAATACATGCGTCTTGACCCCGCACAGTTCGCTGACCTCACCGATGGTGAAATAACGCTTGGCAGGGATTGGCGGCAGGGCAGTGGCAGCGGGAATGTGTTCAGACATTTCCATCGCCGTCATTGCCAGACCCTTCCACGATGGATTTGAGTTTTTGGCTGGGATGGAAAGTCACCACGCGGCGAGCAGAAATTGGGATTTCTTCGCCGGTTTTGGGATTGCGTCCAGGGCGTTGCGGTTTGTTGCGCAGCATAAAATTCCCAAAACCGGAGAGTTTGACGCTCTCTCCTCGCTCCAGGGTCATGCGGATTTCTTCAAAGAAACCCTCCACCATGTCCTTGGCTTCGCGTTTATTTAGGCCCACCTGTTCAAAAAGCAGGTCGGCAAGCTCGGCTTTGGTCAAGGTCATGGAATCTTTCTCCTTTAAACGCGCAATCGTCCACCCACAGTGCGCTCGACATGGCGAAGCAACCCGGAGACTGCCTCGTCCACTTCGGAGTCTTCGAGAGTACGCTGAGTATCTTGCATGGAAATCCTGAAAGCAAGGCTCTTGCAGCCGGATTCAATGCCCTTCCCTTGATAGACATCAAAAAGGACGATTTCTTGTACGGTAGCAGGCGCGGCTTCACGCAATGCGTCCAATACCTGCCCTGCGGAAATGCTTGCCGGAACCACCAGCGCGAGGTCGCGCAGTACGGTCGGCAGGCGTGAAATTTCGCCGCTCTCCGGGCATAGGGCGGAAAGCGTTGCGTCGAGGTCGACTTCAAACACGACTGGGGCCGTACCCAATTCGAAGCGTTGCACCCAGACCGGGTGAATCTCACCGGTCACTCCGATGTCCCGGCCATCCAGGAACACCGAGGCCGCACGCCCGGGATGCAGGGCTGGAACCGAGACCGGCGCAAACGTCAGTGTGCGCGGAGCGAACAGGGCTTCGAGGTCGCCCTTGAGGTCGAAGAAATCAACCGTGCGTGCCGGTTCCCCCCACTGTTCGGGTAGAGCCGTGCCTGCCGCCAGTGCCGCCAGCCGCCGTGGCTGATGGAAACCGGGCACTTCCTCCCCTGCCCCATCTACGGTACGTTGCGTAAAGCAGCGGCCCAATTCAAAGACCCGCACGCGGTTCTGCTGGCGTTTACGGTTTGTCGCCAGGTTGGATACCAGGCTTGGGATCAGGCTGGAACGCATCACGTCCATCTGGCTGGCAATCGGGTTGGCCAGGCGGATTGGCGTGTTGTTGGCACAGAAATCCCGCTCCCAGGCGGAATCGACGAATGAGTAATTCACGACTTCTTGAAAACCGCGTCCCGCCAGGAAGTGGCGCACGTCCCATTCCGTGCGCGCCGATTCGGTGCTGGCGAGCATGGCAAGGTTGCCTCGCGGCGCAAGGGACGGGATGTTGTCGTAACCGTGCAGCCGTGCGATTTCTTCGATGAGGTCTTCTTCGGTTTCGATGTCGAAACGAAAGGCCGGGGGCGTTACCCGCAGTTCGACCGCCAGGTCGCGCACCGTCAGGTGTTCGCGCTCCAGCAGCCCCCGCATGGCCTCGGCCGTCAGGTCGATGCCGAGAACCTGACACGCCCGCGCCGGACGCAGGGCGACTTCTTCGCGGCAAGGCAGGTGTTCATCCGAACGCGCTTCTTCCACCGGGCCGGGCATACCGCCGCAGATGTCGAGGATGAGTTGCGTGGCCCGTTCGATGGCTGGGCGCTGCAACTGGAAATCGACCCCGCGCTCAAAGCGGTGTGAGGCGTCGGAAGTAAAGCCATACGTGCGCGCCCGTCCGGCAACGGCATCGGGCGTGAAGAAGGCGGATTCCAGAAAAACCTCGGCCGTTTCTTCTGTCACGCCGGTTTCCTCGCCGCCCATGATCCCGGCCAGCGCCAGCACACGGGCTTCATCGGCAATCAGCAGGGTATCGGGTGTGAGTTTTACGACCTGTTCGTTCAGGAGTTGCAGTTCTTCGCCCGGATTTGGCAGGCGGACGTGAATCGCGCCGGAAAGGCGAGCGTTGTCGAAGGCATGCAACGGTTGGCCGAGTTCGAGCATCACGTAGTTGGTAATGTCGACCAGGGCGTGAATCGGGCGTAACCCCGAGCGTTTCAGGCGGTCTTTCATCCAGCCGGGAGTCTGGGCCTTGGCATTTACCCTACTGATGACGCGCCCGCAATAGCGCGGGCATTTCTCAGGCGCATCGAGCACGATGTCGCGGCGGTTGTCGCTTGCCGGGGGAACCAGCGACAGCGGCGCGGAAATGAGCGGCGTGCCGGTAAGCGCGGCCACTTCCCGCGCCACGCCGGTCAAGCTCAGGCAATCGGCGCGGTTGGGGGTGAGTTTGATGACGAAGCAGGTATCGTCGAGCGCAAGCCATTCGCGGATGTCCATGCCGACCGGGGCATCGTCCCCCAGCGCGAGCAGGCCGCTGTGATCTTCGGACAATCCCAGTTCGCGCCCCGAACACAACATGCCGGAAGAGTCGATCCCGCGCAGTTTGGCGGCCTTGATGACGAAATCGCCGGGCAGCACGGCTCCCACTTTCGCGCATGGAACTTTCATGCCTACGGCGGCATTGGGCGCACCGCACACGATCTGCAAGGGTTCCCCTGCCCCGACGTCAACCTTGCACAGCTTGAGTTTGTCGGCATTCGGGTGCTTCTCGGCCTCGACGATATGAGCCACCACCACGCCGCTGAAAGGCGGCGCAACTGGATGGGCTTCTTCGACTTCCAGGCCGGCCATGGTTAAGAGATGCCCAAGCGCGTCGGAATCGAGCGATGGATCAACGAAGGTACGCAACCAGTTTTCGGAAAATTGCATGTTCGCTTACCTGTTACCTGAATTGGCTCAAGAAACGTAAATCGCCTTCAAAGAACAAACGCAGGTCATTTACGCCGTAACGCAGCATGGTCAACCGGTCCGGGCCGAAGCCGAACGCAAACCCTGTGTAACGCTCGGGGTCGATGCCTCCATAGCGCAGCACGTTGGGGTGCACCATGCCGCACCCGGCCACTTCCAGCCAGCGCCCATCGAGCGCGCCGCCCATGAACGCAACGTCGACTTCCGCTGAAGGCTCGGTAAATGGGAAGAAGGACGGACGGAAGCGAACCTGCAAGTCATCCGTCTCGAAGAATTTGCACAGAAAATCGGCTACCACCCCTTTGAGGTCGGCAAAACTCACCCGCTCGCCAATCCACAGTCCCTCGACCTGATGGAACATCGGCGAATGGGTGGCGTCGGAGTCGACCCGGTACACCCGCCCCGGCGCAATCACCCGCAGGTCGGGCATGGGGTTGCAGTGTCGGTGTTGTTCGACGTGCGCGAGCATGGCGCGGATCTGCACCGGGCTGGTATGGGTGCGCAACAGCACATCCTCCCGGCCTTTGAGGAAGAAGGTATCGTGCATTGAGCGCGCCGGATGGTCCGCCGGGATATTGAGCGCGGTGAAGTTGTGCCAGTCGGTTTCGATTTCCGGGCCATCGACGGATACGAACCCGATGGACTGGAACAGCCGTTCGATGCGCTCAAGCGTGCGGCTGACCGGATGCAGGCCACCCGGCGCGGCACCGCGCCCCGGCAGGGTGACGTCGAGCGCCTCGGCTTTGAGTTGTGCGGAAAGCTCCGCCTCGCGCAAGGCTTCGCGCCGCTCGGCAAGAGCCGTTTCGATGGCCGCCTTGACGCGGTTGACCTCGGCACCCCGCTCGCGCTTTTGTTCGGGAGCCAGCCCGCCAAGCGCCTTCAGTTGCTCCGTGACGAGTCCGTTTTTGCCGAGAAAGCGCGCCTTGGCCTGCTCCAGCGCCGCAGCGGCCGTGACTTCTGCAAAGGTTGCACGCGCATCGATGACCAGTTGATCGAGATTGTCCATATTTTGCCCTTGCGAGGGGGAGTCCAGCGAAAAAAGGAGGCAAAGCCTCCTTTTTTCGCTGCCGCAACCTACGGAAACACTAAAGAGTTTACGTAAATCTGGTTGCGGCGTTACACAGCGATTTGAGCCTTGGCTTGCTCGGCGAGCGCGGCAAACGCGGGTTTGTCGAACACTGCCAAGTCGGCCAGGACTTTGCGGTCTACTTCGATGGCGGCTTTCTTGAGGCCGTTCATGAAGGTGCTGTAGGTCAAACCCAATTCGCGTGCGGCGGCATTGATCCGGGCGATCCACAGGGCGCGGAACTGGCGTTTGCGTTGACGGCGGTCGCGGTAAGCGTACTGGCCTGCCTTCATCACCGCTTCTTTGGCGATCCGGTAGACGTTCTTGCGGCGGCCCCGATAGCCCTTGGCCTGATCGAGAACCTTCTTGTGACGTGCGCGGGCGGTTACACCACGTTTAACTCTAGGCATGGCGGTCTCCTGTCAGGCAAAGGGCAACATGGCGCGAATCAGCTTTTCGTCGCTGGCATGGATAGTGACCGTGCCGCGCAGATGGCGCTTGTTCTTGGTGGTTTTCTTGGTAAGGATGTGGCGCTTGAACGCGCAGGAACGCTTGATGCTCCCGCT
>WQYV01000017.1 GCA_009781085.1 Betaproteobacteria bacterium | reverse complement strand
GGGTCGTCGAACGCTCCTTTGCCTGGCTGGAAAAGTGCCGCAGGCTTTGGAAAAACTGCGAGAGGTTGCTCAACTCCAGCTTGCAGTTCATCCATTTCGCTTTCCTTGCCCTGATCATGAAAAAATCGTGAACAGGTCCTAAGAGAGTTCTTTGTCGGATAACCCAACTGCCGGATGGTCGCCGCGATGCGCTTTCCCAGTTTGATGTAGGGTCGAACCGCTCGAATGCGTTCTTCGTATGAGTACATGAACTACCTCCAGGTAGTCCAAGTCTTTGTCCGCTTCCCCGATCGTGAATTCAAGAGCCCTTGCCACGATGCTTTTCTCGGTGTTCAGCAATTTGAAAAACCCGCCAATTTCCTGATAAGGGATCGCTGGGTGGTGGCGGATATGCTTGACCCGAGATGGTTTTGGCAATATCTCTTACAGGTGCCCATCCCACCTTGCCGGGTTCTCGCCATCGCGATAGCCATGTATTGTGGCCCAAGAAAGTATCCGTTCGATGCGCTCCCGGAGCCGGGAAGCTGTTTCTGTCTTTATGGCCCATATTGGCTTCAAAACCTGTAAAACAAGCACGGTCGTTATTTCACGGACTCTTCGACGGACGGTGCGCGCGTGGTCGCGCTCGATGCGCCGAAGCAAATCGAAGCTGTCTTGTCCGAAGGTTTGCCGCCGGATGCCAGTGGGGCGGCTGCAATCGAACGGATCAGATCATTGAATCGACCCTCTCCGTCGATTGCCTCGACTGGCGCGTCGTCGGTATCTGTTTCTGGCTCTACTGCACTTATACGAGTGCGAGATACGCACCTCGACGAAGTACCGCCACTACGTACCCGATGCCGTCGTATCAAGCTATGCCGTCACCGGCGAAAACCCCTGGGAGGTACACTCGCCTATTTCCCGACGATGGACGTGTTGCGCCAAGCCCTACCGATGATTCTGTCCTTTTTGAAAATGGCATTGGTGATCTGCCCCCCGCTCTTGCTCTTGGCAGGCATGTACGATCTGAAGGCGCCAATGACCATCAGTTACGTGCAGTTCGCGCTCTTCTTCGTGGACTTCTGGTTGCAACTCGCAAGGTAGATCGATCCGACCATCCTTGATGCGCTCTACGGTTGGGGCAGTCCCGGCCCATAAAGGTTGGAGCGGTCAAGCGTTCTATCTTGTTCTGCCCGACTGTCAGAAGGTTGATGGAGGTTCTTGTCATATATAGCCTGGCGTGCCTGTTGTTCGTCTGAACTAGCCGCTACGCTCCGCTCTACCCTACCTGCGCAAACTTGATGATATTGATGGGGGGGCGAAAAATTTTCGCCCCCATATTTCTCTCTATTACCCCCGATTATTGTGCTCGTTCACCAATCTAACCTGCACATCACCCGCGACTGCCTCATAACCGCCTGCTGTGGTGGCGAATTCGCTTTCGCCCGCGCAAAGCGATTTCAGCCGCGCTTCAAAGCCATCCATGTCGGCCATCGGCACGGAGGCAGAGATCAGCGTCCAGCCGGGCGCGGGGCTGTCCGTGCCGGTGACACGGCCGCGGCGGCCGGAGAGTTCAGCGCTGACGTTACCGAAGTAGTCATCCGCCACCCGAACTTGAACTTCGACAATGGGTTCGAGGATTTGGGGCCGTGCGGCTAGCACGGCATCGATCAAGGCATGGCGCCCGGCGGTGACGAAAGAGATTTCGTTGGAGTCGACGGGGTGATGCTTGCCATCAGTGATGACTACGCGCAGGTCGTGGATCGGATAACCGGCCAGCGCGCCATCGGCTACGGCCATCCGCACGCCTTTTTCGACTGCCGGCATGTATTGTGCAGGGATGGTTCCGCCTTTGACCTCGTCGCCGAACTGGAGACCCTCGCCGCGCGGCAGGGGCTCAACGCGCAGGGCAACCTCGCCGAACTGACCCGCCCCCCCACTTTGTTTTTTGTGGCGATAGCGTGCTTCGGCGATGGCGGTGATGGTTTCGCGGTAGGCAATGGCTGGCGGTGCGGTGTCGAGTTCGAGGTTCCAGCGCGAGGAAAGCTCACCGAGGATGATTTTCAGGTGCTGTTCGCCGAGGCCGCGCACGACGGTGCGGCGGCTGCGTGTGTCGTAGTCAATTTCCAGGCAAGGGTCTTCGTCGGCCAGGCGGGAGAGGGCTTCACCCAGGCGCTGCTCGTCGGCAGTCTTGCGGGGAATGAGTGCCAGGCCGTAAACGGGCTGCGGATAGGCGGGCGGAACCAGATGGTAATAATCTTCGTCATGAGAATCATGCAGCACGGCGTCGTGGTGCAGTTCGTCGATCCGGGAAACGGCGCAAAGATCTCCCGGGACGGCAAGCTTCGTCTCTGAGGTGTTTTGCCCTTGCATGCGCAGGAGGTGGGCTACTTTGAAAGGTTTGCGCCCATCGCCGACGAAAAGCGAGCTGCCCGGCGAAACCGTGCCCTGGTGTATGCGGAACAAGGCAATCTTGCCCCGGTAGGGGTCATTACTTATCTGGAATACATGGGCAATCGTATGGCGATCTGGATCGGGCAGGACTTCTACCATTTCCGAACCCTTAAGGAATGGTGCCGGGTTGGCCTCGGTGGGGTCGGGCATGAGTTTGCCAAGAATGTCGAGCAGTTCGCGCACGCCCACGCCGGTCTGGGCGGAAACGAAGCAGACAGGAATCAGGTGGGCGTCGCGCAGGGCAGCTTCAAACGGGGCGTGGAGTTGGTCAGGGTCGAGCGCTTCGCCCTGTTCGAGGTAGCGTGCCATGAGGTCTTCATCAAGTTCAATAACCTGGTCGATGATGGCTTCGTGCGCGGCATTTACACTGGAGAAGGCGGTGCTGGCGTCCGCCTTGGGGTCAAAAAAGCAGTCGACCACGCCGCTGCCGTCCGGTGTGGGCAGGTTGAGCGGTAGGCATTCGCGGCCAAAGGAGGAAGTGATGGCTTCCATCAGGGCACCAAAGTCGCCGCCTACATCGATCTTGTTGATAATGAGCATCCGGCATTTACCCTGCGCTGCCGTCATCATCCGGCGCACGCTATTTTCGAGCCCGGCCGCGGCGTTGATGACGATGGCTGCAGTTTCCGCTGCCGACAGCGCGGATAACGCCCGTCCGGCCAAATCGGACAATCCCGGTGTGTCGAGCAGGTTGATCCAGTGGTTCGCCCATTCCAGGTGCGACAACGAGGACGTGAGCGACTGGCCGGTGGGCGCGCCGTTACCGCCATCGTCGACCCCGGCAGTGGCAAGCAACGCCCGAATCAAGGTTGTTTTGCCGCTGCCGGTTTGCCCAAGGAGGCACAGGTTGCGGATGTCGTGGACTGAACTGGGTGTCATATTGCATTCTCCCTCAGGATATTGTTGATGATGAAGTTGCGATGAGGCCAATGACGGGATCTGATACGAAATGAAGGAAGTTTCTGCTATCCGGGCGTTTATGGCAATTACACTACACACTTTTGTACTGTTGTGGTGGGCGGTTTCATGAGCAAAAAAGCGGAAAAGAAAACCCCTCTAACGATCCATCGTGCCGATTATCGCCCATTGGCTTGGACAGTCGAGCGCGTCGAGTTGCATTTCCGGCTCGACCCGGCTGCGACCATTGTCACTAATCGCATGGTGTGCGTGCGTAACCTGGGGGCGGAGAACGGTCCTTTGCGGCTGTGGGGAGAGGAACTCGAATGCCTTTCGATGAAAGTTGACGGGCAACTAGCGGTTCCTCACAAGGTTAGCAGCGGCATGCTGGAATTCAACCTTGGTTCAAACCAGGACAATGCCAGGGTGACGGTGGAGGCAATCACCCAGATCAGGCCCGGGGCCAATACTGCGCTCTCCGGGTTGTACATGTCCAACGGCGGGTTTTTCACCCAATGCGAAGCCGAAGGTTTCCGCCGGATCACTTATTTCCCAGACCGGCCTGATGTGATGGCGCGTTATACCGTGATTATCGAAGCCGAGCGCAAGCGTTGTCCGGTGCTACTGTCCAACGGTAATTTGGTTGAAGTCGGCGATTTACCCAATGGCTGGCATTTTGCGCGATGGGAAGACCCGTTTCCGAAACCGTCCTACCTTTTCGCACTGGTGGCGGCGAAGCTGTCCGCGCTGGAATGCGTGGAAAAAACCGCTTCCGGGCGGCAAGTGTTGCTCCAAGTCTGGGTGGAAGAAAACGATCTCGGCTGCGCCGGGCACGCGATGGCATCGCTCATCAATGCCATGCGTTGGGACGAGGAACATTTCGGGCTGGAACTCGACCTCGACCGTTTCATGATCGTTGCCGTGTCCGATTTCAACATGGGGGCGATGGAAAACAAGGGGCTGAACATCTTCAACGCAAAATACGTGCTCGCCCGCCCCAGGACGGCATCTGATGCCGACTACGCAGACGTGGAAAGCGTGGTGGCTCATGAATACTTCCACAACTGGACGGGCAACCGCGTGACCTGCCGCGACTGGTTCCAGCTTACCCTTAAGGAAGGGCTTACGGTTTTCCGCGACCAGGAATTTTCCGCCGACATGCTTGCCCGCGCAGCGGGGAAAAAAGGCGCGGCCTCGGCTAGAGCCGTCAAGCGCATCGATGATGTCAAAAGGCTGCGTGCGGCGCAGTTTCCAGAAGACAACGGCTCGATGGCGCACCCGATCCGGCCTGACAGCTACCGGGAAATCGACAATTTTTATACTGCTACCGTGTACGAAAAAGGAGCCGAAGTTGTCCGTATGCTCAAAACTTTGCTCGGACCGGAAGGTTTCCGCACGGGGATGAATCTCTATTTCCGCCGCCACGATGGGCAAGCAGTAACCTGCGACGATTTCGTTGCCGCCATGAGCGATGCCAACGAAACCGACCTGACCGCCTTTATGCGTTGGTACGCCCGGGCTGGCACGCCCCGGTTGAAGGTGCAGGGTTGGTGGGATGCTACCAATGCCAGCTATGCCCTCACGCTTTCACAGCGCGTCCCGTTCCCAAAACAGCCTGGAAAACCGTTGCCGTTGGTCATCCCCGTGGCGGTAGGGTTGATTGCCCCTGATGGCCGTGATTTGCCGCTGTGCCTCGAAGGTGAACAGGGCGATGGCGAAGCGGCGTTCACCAAGGTGTTGACGCTCGACAAGGCTGAAAAAACCTTCCGCTTCACTGGGGTCGAAGTCGAGCCCGTGCCCTCGGTTCTGCGCGGTTTTTCCGCCCCGGTCATTCTCGAACAGGAAGAAGACGAAACTCGGTTGGCCTTTCTCATGGCCAACGATTCCGACCCATTCAACCGTTGGGATGCCGCACAGCGCTATAGCGAGCAGCTAATCCTTGCACGGGTTGCCGATCCCTATCGGAAAACACCGGCGGCCTGGGTCGACGCTTTCCGTGCACTGCTCATCGATGAACGGCTCGACCCAGCTTTTCGTGCCGAAGCACTCACCCTGCCGTCAGAAGGCTACCTGCTTGAACGCATGAGCCCCGCTGACCCAATTGCCCTGCGTGCGGCGTTCATTCATGTGACGCGCGAACTCGGTTCCGTGCTGGCTGAAAACTGCCATGAATTGACTCGTACCCTGTGGGTAACAGAGCCTTACCGTTATCACCCGCTGGATGCTGGACGGCGTGCGCTGGCTAACCTGACGTTACGCTATCTCGTCGCCGGAGGGGATACCCGTGGTGTACCGCTTGCCCTTGCGCGCTTTGCTGCTGCCGACAACATGACAGAGTACATGGGTGCGCTCGGCGCGCTGATGACGAGCACTGACGAGGCGGCGCGTAATGCCGCGCTCGATACCTTCCGCAGGCGATTCGACGGGCAAAACCTGGCGCTCGACAAGTGGTTTGCCCTTCAGGCCGGAATTTGGCGCTGGAACGAGTGCGCTCGCCCGACACTCGACAGAGTGCGTACTCTAATGCAAGATCCGGCCTTCAACCTGTCGAACCCCAACAAAATCTATGCCTTACTGGGTGCTTTCTTCCGTGGCAATCCTGGTGAATTCCATGCCGGGGACGGCAACGGACACGTTTTTTGGGCTGATCAGGTCTGCGCGCTCGATGCACGCAATCCGCAAATCGCGGCGCGGGTAGCGCGTGCGCTGGAAAACTGGCGGCGCTACACCCCGAACTTGCAGACAAGTATCCGCACGCAACTCGAACGGGTGAGGGCACAACCGGGGCTTTCCAACGGGGTGGCGGAGGTGGTTGACAAGGCGCTGGCCTGAATACAGTAGACGTCGGCAAGCATATGGGTTGTCAAAGTGTAAATATTGCCGACATTTTTCAATGCAGAATAGGTATAGATAAAATGCATCATATTTCATCGCGTCATTGAATGCTCGCCATGTCGAAAGTCAAGTCTGCCTACGTCTGTGCCGGTTGTGGTGCGCAACTGCCGCGTTGGCAGGGGCAATGCCCGCAGTGCCGGGAATGGAACACCCTGGCCGAGACTGTCATCGAACGCAGCGCGCAATCCCGACGGCAGGTTGGGGGTACGGCGAAGATGCAAAGGCTGGCTGCGCTCGAAGCGCGTGAAGAACCACGCATCCCCAGCAGCATCGACGAATTTGACCGCGTCCTGGGCGGTGGGCTCGTGCCCGGTGGGGTGGTGCTGATCGGTGGCGACCCTGGTATCGGCAAGTCGACTTTGCTCCTGCAAGCTCTTTGCGGATTGGCGAACGAATATCCGGTGGTTTACGTAAGCGGCGAGGAGTCTGGCGAACAAGTGGCTCTGCGCGCCCGACGCCTGCAATTATCCCCAGGAAATTTGCAACTGCTCACCGAAACCAACCTGGAGCGTATCATCGAAGGCGTTTCCGAAGCAGCGCCCAGAATTGCGGTCATCGATTCGATCCAGACCCTGCACTCGGAAAACCTTCAATCGGCTCCCGGTTCCGTTGGGCAGGTGCGCGAATGCGCGGCGCAACTTACGCGTCATGCCAAGCAGAGCGGGACCACGCTCATCCTCGTCGGCCACGTTACCAAGGATGGTGCGCTCGCTGGGCCTCGTGTGCTCGAACACATCGTCGACACCGTGCTCTATTTCGAGGGCGACACCCATTCTAGCTTCCGCTTAGTCCGTGCGTTCAAGAACCGTTTTGGCGCGGTCAATGAACTGGGCGTCTTTGCCATGACCGAGCGGGGGCTGAAAGGTGTCTCCAATCCCTCCGCGCTTTTTCTTTCCCGGCATGATGCAGAAGTTTCTGGCAGCTGCGTGCTCGTCACCCAGGAAGGTACCCGCCCGCTGCTCGTCGAAATCCAGGCGCTCGTAGACAGCGCCCAAAACCCCAATCCCCGGCGGCTTTCCGTGGGGCTGGAACCGACGCGGCTAGCGATGCTACTCGCGGTTATGCATCGTCACGCCGGGATCATCTGTTTCGATCAGGACGTCTTCATCAACGCCGTCGGCGGCGTGAAGATTGTTGAGCCTGCTGCTGACCTCGCGATTTTGCTGGCTGTAGCCTCTTCATTACGCGGCCGGCCATTGCCGCAAGGGCTTGCTGTGTTTGGCGAGGTAGGGCTGGCGGGCGAAATACGCCCCGCGCCACACGGGCAGGAGCGGCTCAAGGAAGCCGCCAAGCTCGGTTTCAAGACGGCCATCGTCCCGCGTGCAAACCTGGCGCGACAGCCCATTGCAGGCATTACGGTTCATGGTGTGGATCGGATCGAACAGGTGCTGGAGGTTGTACGCGAGGTTAGGTAGAGAGGATCGATCCGCTTCTGCCTGTGCACAACTTTAGGATCTACCAAAGAAACGCCCAGTTTTTTGGCAGTATGCGGCATACCTCTCACCGTGGTATTGGAGCAGGAATTTTTCTTCCCTGAAAATTTGCCTCAGGATTAGGAATACCGAAATGCTTAAATTAACCGCCATGGCTCCATTGGCAAAGACCAGCAACAGTCCCAAGTAAATGGTGAGTAGGGACAGGTAGAGCGGGTTGCGGCTATAGCTGAAGATGCCGCCGGTGATCAGGTTGCCTGGCGTGTTTTCATCAATGCCGATGCGAAATGACTCTTTGAGCGAAGCTATGCACAGACCGTATCCTACCGTCCCCACAAGGCACAGCAGGACTCCTGCCCAGGACAGAGCGGGGTTGTGCCATAGCGCTCGCCCTATGACAGAGGGAAAAGGCCAGGAAAAAGAGCAGGCCAGGACCGCATAAGTGAACACAAGGTAATAAATGCCGAACGCATCGTATTCCAGTCTTCGTACAAGGGCGTTGATACCTCGGCGGGACAGTATGAGTGCCCGAGCAAAAATCATGAACAGAAGGGCCAGCAGCAGTATGGATGCGGCAACATGGGGATTGAAAATGGTTTTAGCTCCTGTTCAAGTATAGCCTGTAGATACAAGGGGTAGGGCGAAGCGGAACCCATCACAATTTTTGTTTGTGGCAACAATGGGTTTTGTGGAAATGAAACGAATGCTTTCCCTACCAAGAGTGAGGTGCTTATCATATTTCCTCTAGCTAAATTCTAGCCCTTTGGATCCGTCCAACCTATGAGGCTAGACTAACTTACCCGTTTCAGGAAAGGAGTGCTTTGTATGTTTGGACTCAGATATTTCAAGTTTCAGCCCAGCGAGTATGTTCTCCGGTATTCTAGAGGCCAACTCGTGGCCAACACGCTAATCAACAGCTCATCGGCGTAAACCCCGATCCAGCCCGCTGGGACGGTATGCTGCTACTTTTTCGAGTCAAAAATTTGCGCGCCTTGCTGCCGGATGTGTTTGTGCATCGGCGGCTCATTGGCGAAGTGTCCATGGCAAAGTCCACGTTCAATGCGTGGGATGTGGAGTATTTGCAGTTTACTGTGCGCGAACCATATCCATCCCGCACAATGGGCGCCAGTATTGTTTTCGGGCGCATTGGCGCGGACAGACCTATGCGGATTACATCCTATATGCCAGAAAACGGTGTGATTTTCAGCGATGGGGTCGAGAACGACTTTCTTGAGTTCAGGTCAGGCGCGATAGCTGAGATCGCCGTCGCGGAGAAGAAAGGGCGGTTGGTCTTGTAATATGCGTATCGTGCATGGCTTGCCCAACAAGAAAGGAAAATGGGAGACGGCTGGAGGTTTTGCCGAAGTGGGCGACCTATGCGCGGGAGCCAGGAGCATGAACGGATTGCCTTGACGCCATGATGGGCTGGTTGGATTTTTCAATATGAAAGAAAACAAGCAAAAGCGCCGTCTGCGCCAAAGGGCGCGGGAACGTTACCTCATCTGGCGTGAAACATTGGCGACTTACTGACCGTTTCTGGTGCTGGTGTTGGCTGGTTTTTTGCTGGCGCTCCATTTTGTAAAGCCTGCGCCGCCGAGAACACTCGTCATGAGCACCGGGCGTGAGGATGGCCTTTACCATGCCTTTGCTAAGCAATACCAGGATTACTTTGCTAAAAATGGCGTTACCCTCGAATTAAAACCTTCGCAGGGGTCGGGCGAGAATTTGCGTCGGTTGCGTGAGGGGGAAGCAGATATTGCTTTCATCCAAGGCGGGGTTGCGTCAAACCGGCAGCAGGCAGGTACGTTGCTGGAAGATTTGTTATCGTTGGGAAGTGCCTTTTATGAACCACTATGGGTGTTTGTGCGCGGCGACAAAATTCCAAAAAAGCTTAGCGAACTGAAGGGGCGCAGGGTCACAATCATTCAGGAAAGCGTTAGTTCCCGCGCCCTAGGCTATCGGCTTCTGGCAGCGAACGAGTTGAGCGAACAGGACGTGCACCTCATGCCAATGGATGAAATGAAAGCTGCCGAGGCGCTGCAACAAGGCAAGCTAGATGCGCTCTTTGTGATTACCGGGCAGGAAGCGCCAGTGGTGCAGCTTTTATTGCGTTCGTCGACGGTACGCCTGATGAGTTTCGCTCAGGCGGAGGCTTATCATCGCCGCTTTCCTTATTTGTTCCACCTCACCATGCCTGAAGGTGCGGTTGATTTGGTGAGGGACTACCCGCCGCAAGATACCGAACTGCTTGCGGCTACGGTCAATCTGGTCATACGCGAGGATATGCACCCCGCCCTGCAAAGCTTGATGCTTTCCGCCATGCGCGAGATTCATGGCGGTAGCGGTTTTTTTCAGGCACGTGGCGAATTCCCCGCCTATAAAGACAGCGATTTTCCGCCGTCTCCTGACGCCGAGCGTTTTTACGCTTCAGGGCCACCTTTTATGCAACGCTATTTATCTTTTTGGCTTGCAGTATTGATACAGCGTTTCTTAGTTCTCGCCATTCCTTTATTTACCTTATTGCTACCATTCATGCGATTTGCACCTGCGCTCTATCAGTGGCGGATTCATGCACGGCTTTGCAAAATCTATGGTGAACTCAAATTCCTAGAAAAAGATTTGAGCAGAAACCAGACGGAAGAAATGTGCCGTGAACTTATCAAACGATTAAACTTCATTGAAGAAACTGCCGACCGAATGCCGATTCCGCTCCGTTACACCGATATGCTTTATACTCTGAAAGCCCACATTAATCTGGTGCGAAAACGGGCAGAGAGGGGTGGCGATAGGGGAAAAATAGCGGAAGAAAAGGAAGTGTAGGACGGATAAGTGAAGCGCCATCCGGAGATTTAAAATATAAACTGCTGTCAGAGATGTAACATAATAAAAAATTCTCAATCACAACCGTAATAGACAAATGCCCGCAGCCAATAGACGCTACGACATATCAGACAAAGACTGGGAACTGCTGGCTTCCCACCTGCCGGGTCGAGCCTGCAAATCCCAACTTCCTATCATACCCAAGCCCCCACATGTTAGTAGTATGCTATGCACGCCTTAAACCCCAGCCTGAGCGAGAAAAAATGGGCTTCGGTGCATTCATCATTGGTGACGAGATTCTTTTCGGTAAGCGTGAAGACCAGCATTTCCGCTGGCTGGCTGGCGCGCTTGCGGCGCGTGGGTTGCGGTTGTCGTGGCTGACTTATCTTGGTGATAACGAAGGGGCGCTGACTGCCGCGTTCCGCCGCAGCTTTGTGGGCGGCGACACCGTTTTTTCCTTCGGCGGCATCGGTAATACGCCAGACGACCGCACGCGCCAAGCCGTTGCCGCTGCGCTTGGTGTGCCGCTCATCGCGCATCCTCAGGGCGAAGCGATGCTGCATGCCCGTTTCTGCGTTGAGCTTGGCATTGAGATTACGCCAGAGCGGCGTTTGCTGATTACCTTTCCCGAAGGCTGCGACTTAATTCCGAATCCGGTGAACCGCATTCCCGGTTTTCATATCAAACGTCACTATTTTGTTCCCGGTTTTCCGCAGATGGCGTATCCGATGCTCGAATGGGCGCTCGACACCTTTCACCACGATGAATTCGGCATTGAACCGCGTATCGAGCGCGCACTGCTGCTCACAGGTCCCGACGCGCACGAAAGCGGGCTACTCGGGCTGATGGAGCAGATCGTTGCCGCCTATCCTGACCTGCGCCTTTTCTCCCTCCCCTCGCACCGTGGCACCGAACGCATCCACCTCGAACTTGGCGTTGAAGGTGCGCCGGAACGGGTCGAGGAAGCCATGGCGGAGATTCTGCGTGAAGTGGAGCGGCGCAATATCGGTTGGCGCTGGCGGGAGTGAATGGGTTGAAAACGTTGTAACAACCAGTGATGCAATGATTTTTTGGCGCACATGAAAAAGCCCCCCAAAGGTTGGATTGATGTCCAACTTTTGGGGTGCAGTTCACGGTGCGGGTGTTTTTCGTTGGGACGGCCTAGCGTCAAGATTATTTGATGCGGCAGGAGTTCGAGGTGTTCATGCCCAGCAGGGTGTAGAGCGGGCAAAACCTGAACAGGCCAGTGGCCAGGGGGATGACGCCCAGCCAACCCCACCACCCCACCTTTCCTAGGGCAACCAGGGCGATCAACACGATGCCTACAACAATGCGCAAGATGCGGTCAGTACAGCCAACGTTACATTTCATTTTTATTCCTCTCTGGGTTTGGGTTGAGAACCGAAGGTTTAACCTTCGGGTCGCTAAGTTTAGCAAGGGTAGCTTGGATCAGCGAAGCACAATCTGAAGGCAAAAAAGTCGGGTTGACATATATTTCATAAAATTATATTATATAAAAATATGTATTCATTATGTATTTCATGTCTGAAACCCAGCTAACCTCGTCACAGATGAAAGCCCAGGCGGAAAAGGCCGTGTCGCTGTTGAAGCTGCTGGGCAACGAAGACCGTTTGCTTTTGCTTTGTCAGCTTGCCCAAGGGGAACGCAACGTTGGGCAACTGGAAGAAATGTTGGAAATTCGCCAACCAACCTTGTCGCAACAATTGGGTGTGTTGCGCCTTGCCGGGTTGGTTGCAACGCGCAAGGAAGGCAAACAGGTTTATTACCGTATGGCTAACGAGGCGGCCATTGCTGTGATCAACACACTCTACATGCTGTATTGCAACGAAACGGACGGAAAACCATGATCATCGACTGGGACCATTTCACCCTTTGGCAATCGCTGGCAGGGGGTATGTTAATTGGTTTGGCTGCAACGATGTTGATCCTGCTGAATGGGCAGGTTGCGGGTATCAGCGGTATTGTGGATAAGGTGTTCGATGTCAGGCAGGGTACATGGCGTCTCGCGTTTGTCATCGGATTGCTGTTGTCGCCCTATTTGTACCGTCTTTTCTTCACATTGTCTGCTGCACAGTTTGAATTGAACTGGTCTATCTATCTGATTGCCGGGTTTGTGGTTGGCCTGGGCACCCGGTTAGGGTCGGGCTGTACCAGTGGGCATGGTGTTTGCGGTTTGTCGCGGTTATCGAAGCGTTCACTAGTGGCGACGCTGGTTTTTATGGGAACGGGGTTCGCCACGGTGTTCGTTGCCCGTCATCTGATCGGAGGATGAGATGCCATTTTTTACCGCAGCCCTGGCAGGCGTGATTTTCGGTATCGGTTTGCTTCTTTCTGGAATGGCTAACCCCGTCAAGGTTTTGGGATTCCTGGATTTGGCCGGGCATTGGGACCCTTCTTTGGCAATGGTCATGGTGGGAGCTATTGCCGTTGGGGTTGTTGGGTTTGCCATCGCAAAACGTCAGCCGCATTCGTTGTTGAGACTGCCAATGCGATTGCCTGAAGCGACCGCGATCGACCGCAAATTAGTCATTGGCAGCGCACTGTTTGGCATTGGCTGGGGATTGGCTGGCGTCTGCCCCGGTCCATCGTTGGTCACGCTGTCAATGGGAATCCCGCAGGCAATCGTCTTTGTTGTTTCGATGCTGGCTGGCATGCAACTACTTCGCTTCATCCAAAAATGATCAAAGGAGACAAGGTAATGCCCAAAAAACTGATAATTATAGGCGGCGTGGCCGGTGGCGCATCGGCTGCGGCACGGGCAAGGCGATTAAGTGAAACCGCCGAAATCGTCATATTGGAACGCGGCTCTTATGTGTCTTTTGCCAACTGTGGCCTGCCTTACCATATTGGAGGCGAAATCGAGAACCGTAATGCGTTGCTGGTGCATACGCCGGATTCCCTGCGCGCCCGGTTCAATATCGACGTGCGTACACGGCATGAGGTCATAGCGATCGACTGCAAGGCGAAAACGGTGGCGGTACGGGATCTTTGTGCTGAGCGGGAATACGTTGAACACTACGATACGTTGATCCTTTCCCCCGGTGCGGCGCCGATACGCCCGCCGTTACCGGGTATCGACGACCCGCGGGTACTGACATTGCGCAATATTCCCGATATGGATCGAATGATGGCGGCTCTTGATGCACATGTGCGCCGGGTGTGCGTCGTCGGTGCCGGTTTCATCGGTCTGGAGATGATTGAAGCACTGCGGAATAGGGGGCTGGAAGTTACATTGGTCGAACGCGACCCACAAGTTCTGACACCGCTGGACGCTGAAATGACCGCTCCTTTGCTTGAAACGCTGCAAAGGCAACAGGTGAAATTGCACATTGGGGATGGCCTGGCGGCAATCGTGCCGGGTCCGCAGTTGCAGGTAATGTTGTCCTCCGGCGCTCAGATTGAAACCGACTTGGTGATCCTGGCGATAGGGGTTCGCCCGGAAAACAAGCTGGCTTTGGATGCCGGGCTGGCATTGGGCGTTGGAGGTGCAATTGCCGTCAACGTGCAGCAACAGACATCCGATCCAGCTATTTATGCAGTAGGCGATGCCGTACAGGTTAGCCATGTTGTCAACGGCCATCCCGTTATCCTGCCTTTGGCGGGGCCGGCCAACCGGCAGGGACGGATTGCGGCCGATGTCATTTTTGGCAAGAAGGCGGCGTATCGGGGATCACAGGGAACGGCCATCTGCAAATTGTTCGAGATGACAGCAGGAACGACAGGTTTGAACGAGAAAGCGCTCAAAGCCTCAGATATACCGTATCGCAAGGTATATATCCATGCCAATGACCATGCTGGTTATTATCCCGGTGCAAAACAAATCAGCATCAAACTGCTATTTGCTGAAGACACGGGGCGCATACTCGGTGCACAGGCCATCGGAGAAAGCGGTGTGGATAAACGGCTCGATGTGCTGGCAACGGCTATTCAGGCGAAAATGACGGTCGATGACTTGGCTGAGATGGAATTGAGCTACGCGCCGCCCTATGGGTCAGCCAAAGACCCAATCAACATTGCGGGGATGGCAGCGCAGAACCTCGTTACTGGGCTTTCTTCGCTCATCGAACCAGAAGAACTGGATGCCGCGATATTGGCTGGGGCAACCTTGATCGATCTTCGTCAGCCCGAAGAATTGCAGCAGGGTCAAATTCCCGGGGCAAAGAATCTGCCGCTGCCACAATTGCGTACACAGGCAGCGTTTCCAAAAGATGCGGCATTGATCGTGTACTGCCAAATTGGGTTGCGCGGTTATATCGGGCAACGCCAGTTACAGCAGCAGGGATGGTCGGTGCGCAGCCTGAACGGTGGGTTCCGTACCTGGAAGATGATGCAGGTTGCTAGACGTTTGATTTCGGGGTCTGACAGCGTGCGTACCACTGCCGCATGAAATAAACCCGCAACATCGCCTCTAAAGCGTTTTCGATTTAAACCTGTACATTCATTCCCCTCTCCCACAAGTGGGAGAGGGGAGTTTTGTATCCACTTGGATCAAAACTGCTCTAACGGCATCGGTTGCCTGTCTCGGTATCCGGGCTTCGGATAACGCGGCTCAATGACCGACAACAGTTCTGCCCATGGCATCACCGCATCCATCTCTGCCAAAAAACGTTCCCAACGTGTTTGCTTCTTTTTCTTCTCAAAGGCCAACGGGGCAAAGGTGACCTGCTTCATTCCATGCGTCCATTTATTTTATGAATATAGAATTTTATCACAGAAATTGTTCAGAGATTCCTTAAGGCAGCTACTTGGTAAAATTCACGGCACCATACCTATCTGATGTATCTGAACTGCATATCTCTTGACGTAATGCAGCGCAAAAGGTTTCTGAACTTATACAGATAGATTTTCAATTTTATTGAAATTACATCAACAGGCGTGACCTGGATAGACCAACGGCAATCTGGTCGGCTACAATTAAAAGATATGTTAGCGATGCAAGCAAAGCGTCGATATTGATGTTGCTTTAACGACGTAGCCAGAGGTTCGATCATTCCCGCGAAAAAGCAAGGAGGTTGTCATGACGCAGCCCACTATCCCCCTGAATGACGGGGCACAGATCCCGCAACTCGGGTTCGGTACCTGGCAGACCCCGGAAGAAACCGCTGCTGCTGCTGTTTCTGCTGCGCTTGCAGCGGGTTACCGCCTGATCGACACCGCTTCTTTTTATGGCAACGAAACAGGCATTGGTAAGGGAATACTTGTTTCGGGTGTGCCGCGTGAAGAAATTTTCGTGACCACAAAGTTATGGAACAGCCAGCAGGGATACGATGAGACGCTACGTGCTTACGATGAAAGCCTACAGCGGCTGCGGCTCGATTACGTCGACCTTTATCTGATACATTGGCCGATGCCGCACCGGAGCCGCTATCTCGATAGTTGGCGCGCGCTAGTCACACTGAAAAATAAAGGGCGTGTGCGTTCGATCGGAGTGTCCAATTTTCAGGTTCCGCACTTGCAGCATTTGCTGGATGAAACCGGCGTGGTTCCGTCAGTCAATCAGATCGAACTGCATCCGTATTTTCAGCAGCGTCCCTTGCGTGCGTTTCATGCCCAGCATGAAATCGTCACCGAGTCTTGGAGCCCGCTAGGGCAGGGCGGCGCATTGCTGCGTGACGAGCGGGTTCTGCGTATCGCACGAAAGCATCGGAAAACGGCAGCGCAAGCCGTGCTGCGTTGGCATCTCGATAGCGGTGTGGTCACGATTCCGAAATCGGTCAATCCAGAGCGTATCCGCGAAAACTTCAATGTGCTCGATTTCCGGTTGGATAGCGAGGATATTGTCCTGTTGGATGGTCTCGATAACCCGAAAGGACGTATCGGCCCTGATCCCGATACGGCGGATTTTTAAACATTTTTTGCTTGGGTGCGTTTTTGCCGCAAATGCATTCTTACCGTCGGTCGCTATAATTTCGCTGCGCTATCTTGTTTTTTAACGGGATAGCCTTTGAAAGATTCGTTTGTGGAAGAGCTTACGGACTCCGCTTCGCTGGATGCAAGAACCCTGCGCATTATCCCTTGGATAGTGGCTATCTCCTTTTTCATGCAGATGCTCGACACGAGCATCATGAATACGGCTCTGCCCGTCATTGCCAAAAACCTGAATGAAAATCCGTTGAACCTCCATTGGGTGGTAATCGCCTACATGCTGGCTGTGGCGCTGCTCATGCCCGTGTCTGGTTGGGTAGCCGACCGTTTCGGTATGCGCACAGTGCTATTCGGGGCGATCATGCTCTTCATGGCCGGTTCGTTGTTCTGCGCCACTGCCAGTTCGCTCAAGATATTGATTGCGGCTCGTGTGGTGCAGGGCATGGGCGGGGCTTTTATGGTGCCCGTGGGGCGGCTAGCGGTGTTGCGAATATACCCGCGGCAATATTTGGTGCAGGTTTTAAGCTTCGTGACCATCCCCGGCATGCTTGGCCCATTGTTTGGGCCGACCGTGGGTGGTTTTTTAGTGCAGTATGCTACCTGGCATTGGATATTCCTGATCAACCTGCCAGTGGGTTTTATCGGCTGCGTAGCTGTTCTGCGCTACATTCCGAATTTGCGGCGCGTAAAGTTGCCGCGTTTCGACATTCGGGGGTTCGTTTTATTCGGTACAGCCATGCTCCTCGTTTCTTTTGCCCTGGACACCGTCGGGCAGGGGAATTTGGCTATGTCACAGGTATTGGCGCTCACGGTTGGAGGAATTTTGTGCATAGGCCTTTACGTCATCCATGCGAGCGTTTGGCCCAATCCCTTGTTCCGGCTCTCCATTTTCCGCATCCGTACCTTTACGGTCGGGTTGCTTGGCAATATTTTTGCGCGCCTGGCCGCTGGCGGCATGCCGTACTTGACACCGCTGTTACTACAGGTGCTGTTAGGTTATTCGCCGTTTAACGCCGGTCTCATCATGATTCCTATGTCCCTGATGGCAATTTTTAGCAAGACCCTGGCCACACGGCTATTGAACAGTTTCGGTTTCCGTATGGTGCTGTTCGTTAACACGGTAGCACTCGGCAGCCTCATTGTCCTGTTTTCCAGCTTTTCACCCAGCACGCCGCTGTACATCATGGTGATCATCTTTAGCGTTTTCGGTGCAGTTAATTCGCTTCAATTCACAGCGATGAACACCCTGGCTCTCATCGGCCTGTCAGATGAAGATTCAAGCAGCGGCAACAGCCTGCTTTCCGTTGTCATGCAGCTTTCCATGAGCCTAGGCGTGGCTGTAGCTGCGTCGCTCATGGCCGTCTTCCTGCCGGGAGGGGCGAATCCCGCAGCCGAACCAGAGCTTGCAGCGGGATTCAGCGCTACCTACCTGTGCCTGGGCGGCATTAGCGTGATTGCTGCGCTGATTTTCCTATGCACGCCGAAGGATTTCGGCAAGGGCGCAGCGCAACGCATGTAAGTATTTTAAAATGTTAGCGTTTTTTAGGACATAAACTTTAAGTTGAGCCCGCATTGCGCGTTTGCGCAACTGGTTGTAGCATTTCTTATTGTCCCCGATAGCTACGATACGAGCTCTCGGCGTGCTGTTTGCAGCCTGTAGTTTTACTTCTTGTTTCAGATAGCTGCAATGCTCCATGCATCGCGGGGCCGCGATGCATTCGATGCGAACTTACAGGAGTATCCCGAATGAAAAAAATTTTGTTCTTCGCCTTGCCGTTTGCCGCCGCAATATTTGCCCAATCTACGCAGGCAGCCGAACCTGCTGGACACCCTCATCCCGCGAATGAACCGCCGCATTGGGGGTACGATGGGGATGGTGCCCCCGAACACTGGGGACAGCTTTCTCCCGAATTCGCGATGTGTTCCATCGGCGTCAACCAGACGCCAATCAATATCGAAGGTGCGCTGAATGCAGGCGTAAAACCGTTAAAACTACATTATAAGAACGGTTCGCAAACCATCGTCAATAACGGTCATACGGTGCAGGTCAATGTTGCGGCTGGCAATACCTTGAACCTAGACGACAAAACTTTCGAGTTGCAACAATTCCACTTCCACACACCGAGTGAGAACTTAGTTAACGGAAAATCGTTCCCGTTAGAAGCGCATTTCGTTTATAAGAACTCGGAAGGCGAACTCGCGGTGTTGGCGCTAATGTTCAAAGAGGGCAAAACCGTCAATAAGCAACTGGAGGAAATCTGGAAGGTTATGCCTAAAGAAAAGGGAGAACCGGTAGCACTAGCCAAGGAAGTGGATGTTCAAGCACTGCTGCCAAAGCATCGGGCGTATTACCGTTTCAGCGGTTCGTTGACCACGCCACCCTGTACCGAAGGGGTGCGCTGGTTGGTGCTGAAGGATGCCCTTTCTATTTCCAAGGAGCAGGTCGAGCAATTCTCTGCGGTCGTGCACCATCATAACAACCGCCCAGTACAGCCTTTGTATGGGCGGGTGATTGTGCAATAACCGCTAAATTCCCTGCTAACAAAGAAGATAGGGTTGTGCATTCTTTTTGCCCTCTCCCGTTTGCGGGAGAGGGCGCTTCGGACATCCTGAACAGAGTAAGTTATATTCGGCGACTGATAGGGGCAACGGGCAGACGTAATTGGATTTAGAGCGTGCGACATCCGTTTCCATTTAATGTTTTTACCCCCAATTGTACCCTTGTTTTATTCGTATATTACAAATATGCCTGCACGAATAATCCTTGCAGAATATCCTGGGCTTGAAGAAGGTACGCTACCGTGGTTTGGCCAAGAACACCGCGCAACTCTTCACCTTGTTTGGCTTGGCCAATTTGCTCATTACCAAACGGCGCTTGTTTGCCATGCATGCCCAAGGTGCGTCTTGAGAAGGGAGAAACCAAGAAAAACAGATGAAAAAAACCCCCTTCCAAGGGCATCTCAGGGTAGTCCGGCACTTCTGCCCGGGTAGGGGACGCTACAATAGTTCCCCATATCTTCTGACAAAAACTCTCTTGAATGCCGTCACTAGCACCATGTACAAAAAAACTGTCAGCGCTAGCCATGGGAAAAACTCAAACGGCAAGGGGGCAAGTTCAATTAACTTACCAAGCCACGTAAAGGGGATAGCCGTTAAAGCCATAATTCCGGTTATTGTGAACAGGGTAAGCGATGCGGATGCACGGCTTTGCACAAACGGTATTTTCGGCGTGCGGAGCATATGGATAACAAGCGTTTGGGTCCACATGGATTCCACAAACCATCCAGCATGGAAAACGGCAATATAATAGGCTTTCATTGTCGGATTGGTCAGTTCATGAAACAACATACCACCACACATGGCAGGACAAATGACAAAATACATCAGTAGATAGGTTGTGATGTCAAATACAGAGCTTGTAGGACCAATCCATAACATAAATTTACCAATAGAAGAAGAGTCCCATTTTTTCGGTTTGGCGAGAAATTCCTTGTCTACGTTATCCCAAGGAATTGCCGTGCAGGAAAGATCATAAATCAGATTAAGTAGGATGATTTGAATCGGCAACATCGGTATAAATGGTAGAAAAGCGCTTGCTGCTAGTACTGAAAACATATTGCCGAAATTGGAGCTGGCTGTCATTTTGATATACTTAATCATGTTAGCATAGGTTTTGCGCCCTTCTATGAGACCCCGTTCCAACACCATCAAGTTTTTTTCCAGCAGGATAACGTCAGCGGATTCTTTTGCGATGTCCACTGCGGTGTCCACCGATATACCCACGTCAGAAGCCTTCATCGCAGCCGCGTCGTTGATCCCATCTCCCATATAACCGACGCTATGGCCGTTGTACCGTAAGGCTTTGATTACCCTTGCTTTTTGTTGCGGTGAAAGTTTGGCGAACACACTCACTTCTTCTGCGGCCTTACCCAACTCTACATCGGCCATGGTATCCACATCTGAACCGAGCAAAATGCGGTTAACGGGGAGGCCTACCTGGCGGCAGACGCAACGCGTTACCTTGTCATTGTCGCCGGTCAGGATTTTCACGCCCACGCCGAACTCTTGCAGAGCCCTAATAGCACCGGCGGTGGATTCCTTCGGTGGGTCAAGGAATGCTAGGTAACCCATAAGCACCATGTCCGTTTCATCGGCCACAGAAAAAGCACCCACGGGTGGTGGATCGTGTTTTTGCGCCACGGCAATGACGCGCATACCGTCCTCGTTTAGATCGTCAACTTTTTTTAAGATATACGCCCGGATGTCGTCAGTTAGCGGTTCTACCTTTCCCTCATATTCAGCAAAACTGCAAACCGAAAGCATTTCCTCAACTGCACCTTTTGTAATCATTTGCGTTTTACCGTTTGCAACCACAACACTCATACGGCGACGGTCAAAATCAAACGGTATTTCGTCCACTTTGATGAATTTATTTGCAAGTCCACGCAGTTCGGGAGTGTTATCTTGTTCATCCTGCGTTTTTTGTATAATGGCAACGTCCATTAGGTTTTTTAACCCGGTCTGATAGTAGCTGTTCAGGAAAGCGTGGCGCAGCACACGGGTATCCTCCTGCCCGTGAATATTGAGGTGGTAAAGCAAAACCACTCTATCCTGCGTCAGCGTTCCTGTTTTGTCAGTGCATAGAATATCCATCGAGCCAAGATTTTGTATTGAGTTCAAGTTCTTGATGATGGTTTTTTGTTGCGACATAGCCACCGCACCCTTAGCAAGGCAGGTGGTGACAATCATTGGGAGCATTTCGGGTGTGAGCCCTACGGCCACCGATAAGGCAAACAATGTGGCCTCTACCCAATCGC
Source organism: Betaproteobacteria bacterium (assembly GCA_009781085.1). GTDB lineage: Bacteria > Pseudomonadota > Gammaproteobacteria > Burkholderiales > Rhodocyclaceae > WRNU01. The sequence goes on along the minus strand of WQYV01000017.1, from coordinate 14,530 downwards.
CTTTGGTGAACCCGTTGACAAACAAAACGATGGGAACCATCACTAGCATGAAACGTATCAGCAACCATGAAACGGTGTTCACGCCCTTTTCAAAGCTGGTTTGCACAGGTTTGGCGCTGATGTTTTTCGCCATTTCACCAAAAATCGTGTCATCTCCAGTGGTTACTACAACACCTGTTGCGCTGCCGCTGATGACGTTGGAACCCATAAATGCGAGATTGGGGATTTCAATCAAGCTATCGTTGTTCTTTACAACGCTAGAAATTTTTTCTACCGGTTCACTCTCTCCAGTTAGCGCCGATTGGCTAATAAACAAATCTTTAGCATAGATGATTCGCATATCAGCAGGAATCATATCTCCAGCCGCAAGATGCACAATATCACCTACGACAATATCTTCTAGCGGGATTTCCTGATTCCCTGTTTCTTGTCGTCTCGCATTGGTAGTAGTCGTTATCATTTTCAGCAGATTTTCGGCAGCTTGGCCGCTTCTTGTTTCCTGTATAAACCGCAAAATACCTGAAACAAGCACCATCGTTATGATGATGATAACGTTCATCGGATTGATTTCTTCAGGTTTTGCCAAAATAATATCCGTGAAAACAGATACCAACACCAATCCGAACAGGATAGCGGTAAAGGGATTGATAAAAGCTGCTGCGATGCGCTTCGGCAGCGATGCCTTTTTACCGCGTGTAACATTGTTGCTACCGTATTTGTTGCGGGAATCCTCCACAAGGGTTTCGTTCAAACCCTCAATGCTTGTTCCCAGTTTACTGAATAGTTTTTCAGTTTCACTGGAGGCAGCAAATTTTACTCTATTGCGCGCTTCGTCGCGGTGAACCATTTCTTCGAGTGTTTTTTTTGCTACCATCGTTCTGTTTTTTACTTTGTTCATTTGTCTGTTCCTTCATTTCGTGCGTTAGGGTAACTTCCATCCTGCCCTGGTTATGCCTTTTTCCAACGCAATTTGTGCCGTTAATTTTTCGATATATTCATCCTTCCGCCTACCGCTTACCTGGACGGTAGCCGCTATTTCTACTTTTCCAGCAATATCGTCCGCACTTTGCAGATTAATCAGATGTAAGCGCCGGATATTGCCCAGGCTGCTTATAATCGCGGCACGAACTTCAAATTCATTTTCATCGCAGCACGATACGGATAAAACATAAGTATTCTCCTCATCCTCAAAGTGCTCCAGCGGCTGAATTTTATTGGCAATAAAACGAAAAATTATATTGCTCACAAGCAAGATAACGACGGCAGCGGTTGCGTAAAGAAGCAACCCGCTACTGCACAGTACGCCAATTGCGGCGGTACACCATATGGTGGCAGCTGTATTCAAACCCCTGACGTTAAGCCTTTCCTTGAATATAATACCACTGCATAAAAAACCTATGCCAGTGACAACTTGAGCTGCAATACGGGTGGTATCGGGTGCGCCCATCAACTGCGAAAACAAGGTAAACAGGCATGCACCCATGCTTACCAGAATATTTGTGCGGATACCCGCGATATTTCCCGTAAGCTGGCGCTCCAAGCCAATCAGGAAGCCGAATGCAACCGCACAGCAGATGCGGACGACAAAATCGAATAAGGTCATGCTCCCCAACTCCTTTCCATAAAAAAACCACCGTTTGAAACTCAAACGGTGGCATGATGAGTTGGCTGCAAACCCGCTGGTCAGCGGGCGCAGATTTTCAGGTGGAATGCCTGAGTGCGGGGCTGCCAAGTATCTTTGCAAACAGACACATTCCTAGGAAGGCCATCGTTTGATCTGTGTCTATGACTACTGTCTGGATCCATGCAATCACTCCTGAAAAACAAAAATCCCCTGCCAACGTATCAAGCGGCGACAGACAGGGGGGAGTTTTCACAAAGAACGCCTCCTCGGCATCTCCTCGCCATCGTTCAAGCTTCAGCTTTACAGGTCGATGAAATTGCGTTATTCCATGCCTTGATTTCGACAGGGGCTGTTGACCTGCTCGTCATGTTTCCACGATCCCGCGGCAGCAACCTGTATCTCTGTAAGTAGCTTCATTTACCGAAACAGTTAGCGTGAGGCGTTTTACGCACGTTGAATGCGGTTGTCAACCCCTTGGCGCGCTTTTACCCTTCTTCCCGCAAAACGGAAGGGGCAATTACTCTTTTGGGTCACTCCGCTTCGAAGGGTTCGTACTGATAACCGAAAGCTTCCAACAGGGAGGCTGTTTCAAACAGCGGCAACCCCATGATTCCAGAGTAGCTCCCGCGAATTTCCATGACAAAAGCCGCAGCGCGGCCTTGTATGCCGTAAGCTCCGGCCTTGTCCATCGGGTCACCGGTAGCAACATAGCGGTGGATATCGTCTTCGGTAAGCGGGCGGAATGTCACATCGCTTACCGACAGGCACGATTGGGTGCGCTCGCCGTCGCTGAGCGCGACAGCGGTCAAGACGCGGTGAGTGCGCCCCGAGAGCAGCCGGAGGATGCCGCATGCGTCATCGACGCTGGAGGGTTTCCTAATGATGTGGCCATCGATATCGATTGCGGTATCGGCTGCCAGCACGGGCCGGTACGGTAATTTACGCCAAAATAGACGCCGCACGCCGGCATACGCCTTGTTGAATGCCACACGTTCGACGTAGCGGTCTGGAGACTCATCCGGAATCGGCGTTTCGTCGACATCGGCATCCCTCCCACGCCTAACGGAGCGAAAGGTAAGCACGTCAAAATTCACACTGATCTGGCGCAACAGTTCATGGCGGCGAGGGCTGGAGGATGCGAGGTAGACGCGGTAGAGAGCCTCGGACATATGGATATCACCTCTTACTCACGATGATAGGGATGGTGGCATGTGATACTCCATGCCCGGTAGAGGGCTTCGGCGAGCAATGGCCGCACTAGCGCATGGGGCAGGGTAAGGCTGGAGAGCCGGATGGATTCGTGCGTGTTTACCTTGAGCGACGGGGCAAGGCCATCCGGCCCGCCGATGATGAAAGCAATGTCTTCGCCACCGGCACGCCATTCTTCCAGGCGGCGCGCAAGCGCCATGCTGGTGAAATCGATGCCATGTTCATCGAGGGCCACCCTGTGGCAGTGTGGCGGCAAGGCCGCCTCGATACGGGCCGCTTCGGCTTCCATCATCATGAGCGGGGCTTTTCCCAAGTTGCGTGGCTCAGCCTTGACTTCGATCAGTTCAAGCGGCAGCTCACGCGGCATGCGGCGCGCAAAGTCGTCGAAACCGGCCTGGGTCCAGGCGGGTATGCGATGGCCGACGGCGATGACGACAAACCTCATGATTCATGCCCCTGCCGCGTTTTCGGCTATGGCGGTGCGGTGGGGAAGGGGCGCTGCCCAGAGTTCTTCCAGCCGGTAATAGGCACGGATGGCTGGCTGCATGACGTGAACCACGATTTCGCCCAAATCCACCAGTACCCATTCGCCGTTTTCCTCACCCTCTATGCCGAGCGCCTTGACCCCTGCTGTGTGCGCGCAGTCCAGGACATTGCGCGCAAGCGCTCGCGTTTGGCGGCCGGAATCACCACTGGCAACGATGATGCGTTCAAATTGCGAGGTGAGGCGGGAAGTGTCGATGACTTCAATGTCACGCGCCTTGATATCTTCAAGGGCACTGATAACGATCTGTTCCAGGTCGGATGTATTCATTCTTCACTTATGGTGCAGATGGAAAGGTTGGGGAAGGCAGCAGCGCCGCCCCGGTGTTTTGGTTTATAGGGCCCCGCTTCTTTTGAAATCCAGGTAGCGATTGACGAGCGCGATCGGCAGCGCCGTTGGGGTAACGTCGAGCACATGCGCGCCGCTACGTTTCAGGCGTTCGATGGTCGCGTTGCGGATGTCGATATATTGCAGTGCGGCGGCAGCTTCAAGCGCCGTTTCAAATGTATTGCGCGGCAGGTCGGTCAGGCGTTGCACGGCGGTCTCTCGCAAGCTGGTCACCAATACCAGATGGCGGTGGCGCAGTACCCCAATGGCGTCGCGCAGTTCTTCGTCGTCTTCATCGCGCAGGTTGGTCAAAATCAGCACAAGCGAGCGTTTGTGCACGGTTTGCGCGATGTGCGTGGCTGCGCTGCGGTAATCGGGCGAGTTGCTGCCAGGTTCTAGGTCGAAGAGCCGCTCCATCAGATAGTTCAATGCAGCGTGGCCTTTGCGCGCAGGGATCAGGCGGGTGTCGTGGCCGAAACTCATGCAACCGACGGCGTCGCCCTGCCGCAAGGCAACGTGTGCGAGCAGCAATAGCGCATTCAGCGTTTCATCAAAATGTGATAGTGAGCCGTTTTCCTTGGCACGCATGCGGTTGCCACAGTCGAGCAGGAACATGATCTGTTGGTCGCGTTCGTCCTGGTATTCGCGAGAAATCAGTTTATTGACACGGGCGGTCGCTTTCCAGTCAATTTGACGCGGTGAGTCACCTTCTCTGTATTCGCGCAACTGGTGAAATGACAACCCTTCGCCACGGCGGCGGCGCTGGCGCACGCCGATCTGGCTCAGGCGGTTATCAGTGGCGAGCAAGGCGTATTTGGCTACGGCGGCAAAGTTGGGATAGACGCGTGCGTGGTGCGGCGCTTCGATGAATACGCGGCGGCGCAAAAGGGCGAATGGAGAATCGATCAACGCTTCGATGCCGGCGAAAGAATGCTCACCACGTATCGTGAAGCGCAGGCGGTAAGACGCACGTGCACGGGTTTGCGGCTCAAGGGTGAAGGTAAATGGCAAACCCTCCATCTCGCAGGCCGACGGGTAATGGTCGAAAACATGGATGATGCTCTTTTGCGGCAGTGGGTTATCGACTTCGAGCAATACTTCACGCCAGACGCCGACCGGCATGGAATGGGCTGCCTTGCGGGCGATGCGGGGCGGTGCTTTGCTCCGCGCCTGCCAGGCGTCCAATGCAACGAACAGCAGGAGCGCGATACCGCCAGCTGCCCAGGGCATGATCAATGGCTTCCAGAAGGAGGCAAGCACGGCCCAGGCCAGCCATCCGGCAAGTAACCAGAACAGGCGGGGGGTGGGCCTCATTGGCGCGGCACTTCGACGTGTTCGAGTAGAGCACTGAGCAGTTGGTCGGCCGTGCGGCCTTCCATTTCGAAATCTGGCGTCAGGGTGATGCGGTGGCGCAACGCGGGCAACGCGACAGTTTTGATGTCGTCCGGGGTAACGAAATCGCGTTCGCCCAACACGGCGGCAGCCCGGGCGGCGCGGATCAGCGCAATCGAGCCACGCGGCCCCGCGCCGATCGATACACCTGACCAATCTCGCGTGGCCCGTACAATGCGAGTAGCATATTCGATGATACGCGCATCGACCGTAACCCGAGCCGTGACCTGCTGGATCGACGCAATGATCTGTGGTGTGACGATGGTTTGCACGGCGGTAACGTTGAGGGAGTCGCCAACCTGGTTACGGGTGACTGTTTCGAGCATGCGCCGTTCTTCGTCGAGCGTCGGATAGTCAATGAGCACTTTGAACAGGAAGCGGTCGAGTTGTGCCTCCGGCAACGGGTAAGTGCCTTCCTGCTCGATGGGGTTCTGTGTCGCCATGACCATGAACGGGCGCGGCAAAGCATGCGCTCCGCCTTCGATGGTGACTTGCTGCTCCTGCATAGCTTCGAGCAACGCAGCCTGGGTTTTGGCCGGTGCGCGGTTGATTTCGTCGGCAAGCAGCAGGTGGTTGAACACCGGCCCGCGGCGGATCTTGAATCCCTGTGTCTTGATGTCGTAAAGCGCATGGCCGGTAACGTCCGATGGCATCAGGTCGGGCGTAAACTGGATACGCGAAAAACTGCCATTGAAAGTTTGCGCCAGTGCACGGAAAAGCAAGGTTTTCCCCAGACCTGGAACCCCTTCTACCAGCACATGCCCTCCGGCAAACAGGGCGACCAACGTATGCTGCAGCGCAGTCACCTGACCGATCAGCGCACGGTTGACCTCTTCCTTGATGCGCAATGCGTAGAGATAGGTTCTCTCCAGGTTTTTTTGCATGGCTTCTGTGGAAGTGGGCGAAGGTTCCGGGGCGTTTTGGGCGGGGGCGTCGTCGTTCATAATTTGTTCCGGAGAATATCCAAAAGGTGTGAATGGGCGGTGAATTGGCGTTCGTCGCGGGGGTGGCTGGTATCGAGCAGGTATCCGACGGCCTGTTCAGTCAGGCCAGATAGCTGCGGGGCTCGGGTTTCATGTGCGAAAAGGGCAACCTGCCGGTATAGTTCCTGCTGTGGCAAGCGGCTCCACTGCGGGTAGCGTAAGTAAGCCCGTTTGTAGAAATCGTCACAAAGCGTCCGGTAAAGCGCTTGTCCCTGCTCGCTGCGCCATAAGTAACGCGCACTGGCGGCCACATGTTCGACGATGCTGCGGCGGGCGGCGGGGCGGGTAGGCAGCAAGGGACCAAACCGCCGCGGAATCGCCCACAACCAAATAATTAGCAGAATGGCGGCGGCATTGAGAACTGGCCAGGCATAATGGACGAGCCAACGCCAGAGCGCGGGCACGTCGCTGCCATAAACGAACCAGATGTCCTGGCCCTTCGCTAATGAGGTCAGATAGACAAAAAGTGCGGCATGGTCGTCCTTGCCGATCATGGCATTGTTGATGAAATTAAGGCTGGTAAGAACCGTGATGCGCCCATTGCCCACCCTGTAGCCGAGGCCATAGTGGCCTTCGCCCTTATTGCGTCCTGGCTCCGAAATCCGCCAGTCGCTGTCCTCACCAAGGTCTCCCTCATCAGGGTCTTCAAATAGCCTCAACTGCGGGTCGAACTGAACGTTTAGATGCACACCATCGGGCAGTTCAACCTCCTGTTTTTGCACAGCCTGCAGTAGCCCCTGAAATGCTTTTTCTATCTCATGACCTTCTTTATTGTCTGGCGCAGATGAGTACGAATAGACACCAAGATAATCCAGCAACGGATCTTGGGAAGTTTCTTTTTTTTCGCCGTTCTTGCTGCGTACACGTGTATTTTCGTCATAATCCCACAGGGAACGTACGTAAACGACCAGGTGGCCACCCTTTGTTTTCACCCAGTCCAGCAACGCATCGTTTTGTTTTTGCGAGAGCCAGTAGCGCGGTGCGGCAAATACCAGCGTAGCGCCGGATTGGGGCGGTTTGCTGTAAGCGGGGACATAATGCGCGGTCGCACCATAACGCTCGGCCAACCGTCCGGCGGCAAGCAGGGGGTTGCTTAGAGCGGCCCCTTTAAAATCACCGATGCGTTTTTCCTCAACGTATTCGATCTGGTCGTAAGTCCACAGAAAAAATGCCAATAGGCTTAACAGGAGCAGAAAACCGATGAGTTTCCAGATGGAAAATCTCACGAAACAACCCCCTCAGTTTGCTGAAGGCGGGCAAACCCCGCCAACAGCCCGACGATGTCCGCAGGCGGGCGGTGCGCATAGGCCAGCCGAAGCCAGGCGCGCACGATGTTGCCGAAATCGTCTTTGAAAGAAGGTATGGCATTGCTGACGAGCAGGTGCATTTCCCCTTCCGTGGCGCTTTGCGGCAAGTCAATACGGTAATGCTCCGACAACAGTTTGATCGTTCCCCGATAGAGCAGGCTCAGCGCTTCGTCCTTTTTGCCTTCTCTCCAGTAGCGTGCGATTGCCGTGGCAATGTCTTCCGGTAGCGCCACGGCAGTTTCAAGGACACTGTCGCTTTGCTGGGACAGGTGCGGAGATTTGCCGCGGGAACGCCGCAAACTGAGGAAGGGCAGCCAATGCTTTGCATAGACCACCAGCAGCACGATCAGCACAAATACCAGCAGCCACAAGATAATTTCCCCGGATTGGGCGAAGAAGTTGCCCCGATCGGATGATTTGCCGCTAGTGGTTGGTTTTTGTGTGGCCGGTTCTTGGGTCAAAGGCTCTTTTGATTTCGGTTTTTTGATAATTTGGGTTCGGTCGAATTCAGGTTCGGCAAGGACGGCATCGACCATTTCCCGTGCTTGGGCGACATAGGCCGGACGGGCTTGGCCGGAGGCCGATGCCCGGTTGTTGGGCGCGGGCGGCGCACCGGCTGATTGCGTGGATAACAGGCCGGACAGGGCGAGCAGCAGGCACAGGCTGAGCCATCGGAGGACGGACGGCTTCATGACGGGGCCTGCTGTGTTGCAAGCCGGTTGGCCAGCGTGCGGAAACCCAATTCGATGTCCCATCCTTCGAGTTCGGTGCGCTGGTTGAGATAGAGCATGAACCCGGCTGCGACGTAAAACGGTTCGATGATGGTGATGACGAACAGGTAAATGAAGTAAGAGGCCACTTTGAAGCTGGAAACAAAGGCGTCCTTCAGGTGGGAGAGGATGGATTCAGGCGGCAGCAGCATGAGGAGAAGGCCCACCATGCCGAAGGACAGAATCGTTTCGAAGGTGCTGCACACAAAAATCAGCCTGATGGCGCCACGCCCATTCAGTGCGCGAAGGCGACGGCGCCGTGCCTGCCCGGTAACGCCTTCGAGTTGCCATGTCGGCAACCTGAAACTGCGCTGGGGCGAGAAACGTCTCCAAGTCAAGGCACGGAACAGACCGGAATGCAGCAACAGGCCGGGTATGGCGCGCAGAGTGCCGCGCCAACTGACCGTTTCGCCGAAAACGGCGCGGCTCATGACGTGCAGGAGGACACGGTCGTAAAGCGGCTTCAGCCACCACAATAGGACCAAGCCGTACATTATTCCCTTTCCGTCGCGGTTTGACAGGTAAGCCAGCGTCAGCGCCAAAAGGGTAGCCGGGAGGATGACGACGAGCCAAGCCGCATACAGGTTCCGCCAGTGTGCCTGCACCAGCGCAAAGCCAAGGTCGATTGCTTCCCAGTGCGCACGGGTGCGGGTCTGGACGGTTAGGGCATCAGGGCTCACGCCGTGCCCCCATGAACAAAAAATAAGCGGCAACCAATGCCCAAAGCAACCCGCCGACGATGAATTTCCCCGTGGTTGGCAGATAGGCGCCGGAAGACCAGAAAGCTTCGATGAACGCGGCAACCAGCAGCATGGCCGTGGCGCCGTAGACGATCTTTACTGCCGGGCCTGCTGCGTGGCTCAGCGCCTCGCTGCGCCGCCGCCGCCCGGGTGAGATCAGCGCCTGGCCAAGCAACAGGCCAGCCATGCCGCAAAGCACGATGGCAGTCAGTTCAAAAGCGCCATGCGCGACCACAAACTGGAAAAACCGCTCGGTCGACCCCTGGTGGATCAGATGCGCGGAGACTGCGCCGAAAATCAGGCCGTTAAAGATCAGGTAATAAAGCGTACCCAACCCAAACAGCAGGCCAGAGGCGAAGCACTGAAAGCCTATCGTAATATTGTTGTAGATATAAAAACCGAACATCCTGAAGTTTTCGTTGGCCACCCGGCCTGAACCGGGTTGGACCTCAATTGTGCCGCCAGTGCGGTACATCTCCTCCAGGTGGCGCACCCCTTCGTGGTCGAGGAGGGCGTAGACCATTTCCGGCTGAAAATAAACCAGCAGGCCCATGAGCAGGCCGGGCAGGTAAAGCAATGCGCTGGCGAACCAGAAAAGGCGTGCGTGTTTGCGGATCAGCGCAGGAAAATCACGGACAATGAATTGACCGATGCTGTGCAGCAGGCGGGAACGTGCACCGTAAAGCGTTTGATGTCCTGACAGCGCGAGGCGGTCGAGCCGGTCGATCAATGCAGGCGGATAGTTCCTTTCGCGTGCGAGGGCTAGATGCAAGCAGGTTCGGCGGTAGAGCGATGGAAACGTAAGCCTTGTGTCCGAGCCACCTGATGTGCCCGGAGGGTCCGGTTTGGCCAAACGGCGCCTGGAACGTGCGGCGATCAGCGTTTCGAGTTGGCTCCATTCCTGTTCGTGACGGCTGACAAACTCATTGGGTGTCATAAATGCTCAACGCTCCCCGACGATATGGCGCGCATAGCCGAGCAGGGAATCCACATCGGTATGGAACGCGGCATTGGTGTGCTGGCGGTTGTTTTGAACCCGTCCGACACTCATTGCAGGGGTTGCGCCCGGTACATGCGCATTGTTTTTTTCGGGGTCGAGTATTTGTGCCAATTCCTTTGCACGGTCTGGCGTCAGCCGGGGGATACGGGCGGCAAAGGCAACGATCAGTTGCTGTTCGGACGAAGAAAGCCAAATGGGCAACGGCAATGCGTGGCCCGGCGGGAGTTTTTGCGGCAACTTGGGTTTGTCGCGATGGACGACAATCGTTTTCGCCACAATGTCGCCCAACCGTTTGAAGTCGCGGTTTAGGAACATCGAACACAGCCCGAAGGCGTAGAGCAACGGCAAAAGATCGACGACACGCAGCAGGTTGCGCGTCACAGAAGCCGACCAACTGACCGGTACGCCATCGTCCTGCAATACGGCCAGACCCAACGCTTTTTTCCCCGGTGTCGCCCCATGCGAGTAGACCTCGAACAACACCGGATAAAACCATTCGATGAGAAAAGTACATATCAGGTAGATGCCAAAACCAAAATCGCCTAATGGGGATAAAAACGGCGTTGCAATAGCCCCCCAGGCAACGTTGCGGATGAGAAAGTCCAACAACCAGGCCAGCGCACGTGGCGCAGGCCCGGCCAGGCGCAGGCGGATGCTTACCCCTTCAGGTGTTTCAATGGTCCGGACGGTATCGAGCAAAGGCATATGGATGACATGAGGCTATGCTTTGATGACGATGGTGTCGGCAATGTCATCGTGCAGGCATTTGCGCGAATCGCGGAAAATCATTACCGCATCGATTAATGCGATGTAGTTGCCAACGAAAGGTACTTGCATAAGGAGCAGTATCGGAAGTTCGCGGTAGAGCAATATTCGCTGCACATCGGCACGGGAACCGTTAGTGCGCACGATTTTAATGTGACATAGATATTTTCCTATAGTTTGGCCATTCTTTTGAAGCAGGTAAAAATTGACCCCGAAATAAATGCCAAGACTCAAAATAACAGCCACTACAGATGAAAGAACCTCATCACTCTCGCTCCATTCGATAAACCCATCGATTCCTGTGGAATAGAAAAAGGGGGCGAGAATCAAAAAAACAAAGATTATTTGAATCATGTTGTCGATGATGGCTGCCCCAAAACGGGTACCCCGACCGGCAAGTACGAATTCACCGGACGTCGCATCATCTGGCGCATACGCGGAGGTAGCTTGGGGTGCCTGGTAAGGGTTGTTCGGTGCAGCAGAGTAATCATCCATGAGAGTATCTCCAAGAAGACATAATCCTACTGAGTTTTTCAATAGGGAAATACATAAATATCAATCGTATTTTTACAGCGTAACAAGAAAAATAGTGTAAATCCACACTAGAAAACAGCGCAGGATTACGCTTGAACCCTACGTTTTCTTTGATTATCTGCCGCTGAACCCGACGGTCGTTTTTTGCTTCTTTTTCGGCGCGGGAACCCGAAAATATCGCGTGCCGCGACATAAAAACTTGCGATTTGGGCAGGAATGATGAGCAGTAGGAAAACGGCGCAAACCACCACGCCAAGCCCTTCGGAGAGAAGTTCGAAAAAGTTGATGACGAGGGCCGACAGAATGATGATGAAGAAACCAAAGCAGAAGGCGTAAGTGAGGAAAGGGAGCCAGTTGAAGAGGCATCCCTTCAGGCTGAAAATCAACGCCCTAGGTACGGATAGGCGCCACCAACCAATAAGTTGCGGCACGAAGAGATACATCACTGACCACAGTGTGGATAATATCGCAATGACAAATGATGAATAAAAGAATGAGGTGGTTTCAACGTCTGGTATTTCGGCATGCATGACCAGCCGCCACATCATGCCGCCGTCGATCAGCCAGGTACTCAACAGTATGGCTGTGATCGCAATGAAATTGATGAAACCTGCCAGCAGCAGGTCGAATGCGAAACGGCGAAAACCCGAGAACAGCAGGCCCGGGTTGAGGGGGCGTTTACGGTCAATGGCGCGACATCCGTTGAAGACCCCAAGCATCAGGCCCGGGTACAAGACTGGCCCAAGCAGTTCAACAACGTAAGGAGGGCCCCATGCAAAGGTGACACCGGCAATGATGCAAAGGGGCAGGGTCAGGAAGCTGAGAAACGCGGGTTTACGCACACATAACATAAAACCTTCGATTAACCAGTACCATCCATGTTGCATAGGAAGGCGCCGGATTTTCAAGGGGCGGGAATAATGTCGGTTGCGCCGTCTGACAACATCCCGCGAAAGCTGGGTATCCGTTGGCAGGATGGAAGCTGGCTCAGTTTCAGTGACGTTGTTGTTTCTCATGGGTGGCATTTGTCAATCAGGCAGGGGGGGGACGATGCCGGAAGCACGTAGGCACAGAATATTACGGTATTCGTCAGGGTTTTTTACTAATACCAATTCGCCTGTGCGCGGTAGGGTACGGTCGGCAAGCCGTGACAGCCAAAAGCGCAGAGCCGCCGCCCGCAGCATCGTTGGCCAGATGATACGTTCAGGATCGATAAAAGGGTGGGATGAATGATAGGCGGTGAGCAGGGCATGCGCACGTGCCGGGTCGATCGCGCCATCGGGCATGCTGCACCAGTCATTGACGGTGACGGCAACGTCAAAGAGCAGGGCGTCGTGACCGGCAAAGTAGAAATCTATCACCCCGCCGATGAACCCGTCCTCCGTCCACAACACGTTGTCGCGGAAAAGATCGCCGTGGATTGCCCCAGTAGGCAGGCGTGAGAAATTATCATCGGTGCTTTCCTGGAAACGCAATTCGGCATCGAGCAAGGCCGCATCGTCGACAGGTAGATAGGGGCGGAGCAAGGTGGCGGCCTGTGCGCGCCAGCCTGTGCCGCGCGGGTTGGGTTGCCGCCTTCCGTAGGATCGCCCAGCCAGGTGCAGGCTCGCGAGCATGGTACCGATCCGGGTACAGTGCCCGCCGTCTGGGTGCGCTTCCGAAGCACCCGGCAACCGCGATACCAGCACTGCCGGTTTGCCCGCCAGTGTGCCCAGGTATTCGTTGTCGCGATTGGCGATTGGCGCGGGCACGGGCAGGCCGTGGCGGGCAAGATGCGCCATCAGGTGCAGGTAATAAGGCAGTTCGGCACGCGCAATGTCCTCAAATAGCGTCAGGACATAACGTCCAAGCGTGGTTGTGACGAAAAAATTACTATTCTGGACACCGTCCGCGATGCCTTCGAATCCGATCAGCCGCCCGATGGAATAGTGATTCAGCCAGCGCGCCAGGGTTTCTTCGGTAGGCAATGTAAAGACGGACATGCTCCCAAGCTTACCAATTCGTGAGCACCCAGGTAGGAACGATCAGTTTGCCGTTACTGTTATCCCGTACCCAGTGGCCTTTGCCTTCTTGGTCGATCAAGTAATAGGACATCCCGTTCGGTTGCGTCACCTTGACCATGTAAAGCTTGCCGCGTAGGCGGAATTCGGTGATGGTGTCATCCCCGCGTTTGACGATGGTAACTTGGGGCAATTCCTCATCCAGCGGTTCGAGACCCTCCGGTTCCTGGGCAAACAGCGGTTGGGCGGCCATTGAGCCGATACAGAAGGCAAGGGCAGCGAGTGCGGCTGACAGTGAGGGGCGCATGATAGGACTCTCCATTACGGGGTTTAGAGATTAAGCATTATTTCGTGCTCTTCGGGCAAGGGCATGAAGCCCCGCGTTTCATAGTGTTTGAAAATTGCCTCAACGACATCCCCAGGTTCGTCGATGACCTGGATCAGGTTGAGGTCATCCGGAGAGATCATGCGCTCGGTCACGAGCCGATCCCGGAACCAGTCGAGGAGGCCGCGCCAGAAAGCCCCGTGCACGAGGATGATCGGGATCTGGCGGCTCTTGCGCGTCTGCACCAGGGTCATAGCTTCGAGCAGTTCGTCGAGCGTGCCGAACCCGCCGGGCATGACCACGTAGGCGCTCGCGCATTTCACGAACATGAATTTACGTGCGAAAAAGTGCTGGAAAGCCTGGGAAATATCCTGGTAGGCGTTGGCCTGCTGTTCGTGCGGCAACTGGATATTGAGTCCCACCGAAGGGCTTTTGCCAAAGAATGCGCCCTTGTTGGCCGCTTCCATGATGCCCGGCCCGCCCCCCGAAATGACGGCAAATCCGGCATCCGAGAGCAGGCGGGCGATGCGTTCGGTCAGCGCGTAATAGGGGTGATCCGGTTCGGTCCGGGCGCTGCCGAAGACCGATACCGCCGGACGGATGGCGTTGAGCCGTTCGGTAGCCTCGACGAACTCTGCCATAATCCCAAAGATCCGCCACGATTCGCGCCCGTTGTAACGGGGCGCGTCAGCAACCACATCGGGTGGCATTTTGTCTTTCATGTTCATTTATTCGCCATGTATTCCTAATTGCGAGGATCGTGTTCAATGCCAACCCTGCTGCTCGTCGACGGTTCCAGTTATCTTTATCGTGCGTTCCACGCCTTGCCCGACCTGCGCACCTCGCGTGGCGAACCGACCGGAGCCATCCGTGGCGTCCTTGCGATGCTACGTCGGCTGGCCGGGGACTACAAGGCGGATTACCGCGTTTGTGTATTTGATGCCAAAGAACCAACCTTCCGGGATGAATGGTACCCGCAATACAAGGCGAACCGCCCGCCCATGCCCGAT
>WQYV01000016.1 GCA_009781085.1 Betaproteobacteria bacterium | reverse complement strand
TGGCGCCCTCCAGCGCCTCAAGCGCACGCGCCAAATCGTTCGAGCCTCCGGGCGTCCTCGCCATGCTTTCCTCCTCGTGTAGCCGACATGACAATTATTGCTCTTTTGAATTGGAAATGGAATCATACGTTAGTACTGCGGAACGGCTAACCTGAACAACCAGGCGGGTGACAGCGTTCCTACCGTAACCGGTCTACGGAATCAATTCCACTACCACGGTTCGCGTATCTACCCGCCCATGGTCGTCGACCACGCGCAACGTGTGGTGGCCAGATGGTGCGTTTTTCCAAGGTAGGTTTTTACCGGAGGTGCTGGAGCCGATGTAGTTGGTATTGAAAAACCAATACAGCTTTTCAACGTCGCCATCGGCAATTGCCTGCAACATGATCACATCGCTGTTTTCACCGCTGCTCTTGGAGAGCCGCTGCTGATAGGTTACGCTGGTTCTTGGCGACATGATTTTCGGCGCCATGCCCGCCACGCCGACGTTCCCCGTCCCACAATCGACAGGCGGCGGGGGCAAGCGCCGTGGTACGCCAGCTTGCGTGAATAGCCGTCGCAGGTCGGAAGGCCAATATTCGAAAACTTCACGCTTGACGAAACGTGGGTCGTAAGGTGGGCATGCTATCCGGCCACTGCGCGTGTCAATCATTACCGCGCGGTGCAGTTCGGATACCTTGATCGGCGACACGCCTGGGATGTACCAGGTTTTGACGGTTTGCGGACAATCGGCGTTCGGCAAATCCCCAGAAGCCTGGCAGACATCTACCCGAAGCGCGTTGGGCGGTTGCCGCCGCGCTACCCTGACCGTGTTGCCGGTTGCCATCAGCGCATCTGCAATGTTGAAAAACAACGGCGCTGCCGCATCGATGCCACGCAGTTCTGGGTTGCTGCTGCCATCAAAATTGCCGAGCCATACCACCAGCACATAACGGCCAACCACGCCCGCCGTCCACGCATCGCGAAAACCCCACGAAGTACCGGTTTTCCAGGCCACCGGCAGTGGCATCACCCGGCCTGCGTAAGCGACATCGGGGCGTGGGTTTTTCTCCAGCATGTCGAGCGTGATGAACGTAGCTTCTTCAGATAAAAGTTTTTTCTCATCATTGAGCTTAGGGGTTCCTTTGTCTTGTTTGGGTTCTGCTAATGGCCCGGCATTGTCCTTGTGTGTCACTAGCGGTTGCCAGCGTCCCTGATTGGGCAAAATCGCATACAGTGCCGCCAACTCGTCCATCGTCACTTCGCCGCCGCCCAACGCCAACGCCAATCCATAGTGCGCTTCGCTTGCCATTTTTTCGATATGCGCGCGCTTGAGAAATTCATAGAGCGACGGCTGCTTGATTTGTGCATTGACAACGACAGCAGGAATGTTGCGCGAGCGGATTAGCGCTTGATGCGCGCTGATCGGTCCGACGAATTTTCCATCGAAGTTCTCCGGCGTGAATTGGCCGAAACTCTGCGGCGAATCCCTCAATATCGTCATCGGGTGCAGGACGCCTTGATCGATTGCCAGCGCATAGATGAACGGTTTTAATGTCGAGCCCGGCGAACGTTTACCGAGTACGCCGTTGACTTGACCCTGTAGCGATGAATCGAAAAAATTCGCCGAGCCAAGCCATGCCTTGACCTCCATCGTCGTCCAGTCGACCAGTAGGGCACTGCCATTATTCAATCCGCGTTGCTGCACCCGCGACAAATAATGACGCATATGCCGCTCCAGTAACTTCTGCATACGCAAATTGAGCGTTGTTTGTATTTCCGTCGATGAGCGTGTGTTTTCCGTCAACAGCATCGTTGTGAAGTGCGGCGCTTCAAACGGCAGGCGCGCTTTGCCGCGCAAGGGAAGCGGGGTCGATACCAAACCAGCCTGCGCTTGCGCTTCAGGATGTTTTTCTACCCAACGTTTGAACAGCCGCATCCGCGCTTCGGAGAGCCGCGCCTGCGTTTTGTCGCCGGGCGTGCGCGATAGCGGGCTTTGCGGGATCACCGCCAGCGCCAGAATTTCCGGCAGGCTCAGCGCCTGTGGGCGTTTGCCGAAATAAATCAAGCTGGCAGCGGCAACGCCTTCGATATTTTGCCCATAGGGTACGGCATTTAGGTATGCCTCAAGGATTTCATTCTTGCCATAACGCGCCTCCAGGCTCAGAGCCAGGGCGATTTGTTTGACCTTTCCCCACGGTGTGCGCGTATTGAGTTTATAGAGTAGCCGCGCCAACTGCATTGTCAGTGTCGACCCGCCTTGCTTCGTGCTGCCGCTATAGGTTTTGACCATGGCGCGTAGCATCGCCTGCGGGTTGACGCCTGGGTGATAACTGAAATACTGATCCTCATGCAACTGCACAGCCTCGACCAATTCCGGGGGAATCTCGGCAAGCGGAACCCACAGGCGGTATTGCTCATCGCGCGCTAGTGTCAGCCGCATCAATGCACCATGGGTATCGTACACCGCCACCGATGACGGAATCGCGTCGCGTAACGGTGGCTTCGGCCAAACGCGGACAACTGTCGCGGCAACTACTATTGCCAGCAGCGCACCGCAAAACGCCCGAAAAATACGTCGACCGCGAAAAAGCGACATACCCATCAAGCCATCATGACTGCCGTGGCGGCGGAGGCGCAACCAAACCTATCGCGTCTCCACCACCATCCTTTTGGTACCATGCCTATTTCTTCGTCGGTGCTACCACGGTCAACTTCCCTCCTAGGAGGCTGCGCGCCCGCACGTCGCGGCGATACAGCCCTTCGGCATAAGCTGGCGGCAGCGTATACGTCCCGACGTTGGTGGCGCGAATCTTGTAAATGAATTCGTTTACTTGGGTTTCAAGCGTCCCATAAAGCACGACACGATCCTCGCGCATATCGGCGTACTGAATCCACCATCCCGTCGGTGAGTTGCCAAACGGGGGTGTCCAGCTTTCTTCGCTCTCTCGCTCTTGATACTCTTGATAGCGGCGATAGTCTTCATCCTCCCCGGTTTCGTCCTCCGAAGGGGGCGTATCGCGCCGCAAGGCCTGCTGCGAATCATTGCTATTCGTTTCTTCGCGCGGCGGGTTCAGCACGAGGTCGAAACCGCCCGGCAGTAAATCGACGAAGGCCATGTTGATGCCGCTGAATGAACTGTTCAACCCGCGGAACTTGAGGTGGACGTACACTTCGTCGCCCTGCTCCACCGATGTCAGTGGCTTGCCGGAGGCATCTGTGTATTCGCGCAGGATTTCAACGCCTTCGCGCAAATCGCCCGTAGGCGGTTCAACATCGAAGCCGCTGGTCTCGGCCATATAGAAGCCCAGCGTATTGCCTTGGTTGCGGATGGCAAGTTTCACCGCTTCTGGGGCAAACGGGGCGTGCTGCACCAGCCCGGACGACAGCGGCAGTTCGCGAGCCGTTTTGTCCGCTAGGATTTCATCGACGCGGAACTTTGCGCCGGTCGCCCTTTCTGCCATGCTCGTCCAGGCATCAAGCGCCAGCAGCAACTGACCCGATGAGAATGATGTATTCTGGGACTGTGACAATGCACCAAGCATCGACGTAAATGCGTTTTCCTGCAATTTCTTGGCACGTTCCGGAAAATGCAGCGCCACCAAGTGCAGGGCGCTGGCATTGCGCCGCAGATCATCGTACAGCCACTGTTCGTCACTGGCTAGCGGGTCATTGAGCCCGGCCTTGTTTTTCGCATCGGTGTCGAAGAAACGGAAATCGCTCAATACCCGGTCGGCGAGAGCGTCCTGCTTCAACAACTTGTACGTTGCCGCCAGATATACCGCTGCCAGGTCGTTCCTCCATTCCCTCGGGTTGCGCTTCTCGAGGCGGGCCTGGATTGCTGACGCAAGAGTCGAAGTCTGTATCCCCTGCCGCGTCAATATGTACACCGCTTGCGCCCGCGTTCGGTCGTCATGCAGCGAATGGCCTTCCTGTGACGCGAATTTCTGCAACCACTCGTTCCCGCGCCGCAACATGTCGGGAGGTACGGCTTCGTTACGGTCTTTCGCTTCAATGAGGAATTGCTGCACCCATACGCTTGCCGCTTCCGAGACGTAGGAGTTTGCCGCCCATAAGCCGTATGCCCCTTCTGCATTTTGCCGGCCGCGCAACGTTGCGATCAATCCGGCCATCGTCGCGCCGCGTTCCTTCTCGAGTTCGCCGAATTCAGGCCGATGGCTCAATACCAGCGCCGGTAGTGCCTTCGACACAAGCTGTTCGGTACATGAATATGGGAACCCCCCGAGATATGATGCCAGTCCACTGTTTACCACCATCGGCGACTGTGACACATCGACATTGAGTTTGCGGTGATCGGCGAACAAACGGCGGGTTGTCTGTATCTCGACATCCTTGCCGGAGGCTACTGTTCCCGCTTTCAACTCCTGACGGTACGGCGTTGCTGGGCGTACACTGACCGTTGTTGCCAAGCGCGTTTTCTTGTCGCCGATGCCTGCCGTCAACACCAACGTTCCAGAGCCAAGCAGCGGTTTGGTACGCACACGGAAATGCACGACACCCTCCCGGTTTACCGGGATCGCTGCTTCAACCGTTTTGTCGCCGAGCACTTCGAAATGCTCACCAGCATCAAGTGTCACCTTTACTTTTGCATTTTCTCCGGAATTTTCCAGATTGTTCGACACGCCGACCGACATATCGAACTCGTCGCCTGGCGTTATCGTCAGCGGTGCGTTTGGTGATAGCACGAAGTCGCCGCGCACGATGGTATGTCCCTCATATATGCCGACCGCCTGCGGTGTCACGGCCACTGCCATCACTCGCAGTTTGCCGTTGAACGATTCGGGCACTTGCCACGTTAGCGTGTTGCCGTCCGGCCCGACATCGACAATGCCCGACCAGTACGCCACCGCCAGGTCGCGCTTGCGCTTGAATGGGTTCAAGAAACGCCCCAACGCACCTTCGGCATCACCGCCCGGTGCAGAGGCCATCAGCTTTGAGAACTCGGGCAGGATCAGGTCGAGCAACTGGCTGGTCGATACTTCGAGTGCCCGCTTCTGGAAGAAATAGCCAAGCGGGTCAGGCATTTTGTAGCGCGCTACCTGCAAAATACCTTCATCGATGGCGAACACCACCGCTTTTGCAGCTTTGTTGCTTTTTATCTGAAACGTCGCCGTTTCGCTGGGTTTGACCTTATTCGGCGCAGCTACGTCGAGTTTCAATTGATAACGTTCGCGGCTGACCGAAAACGGCACGACGCCATACGACAGTGGGCTCATGTAAATTTCATTCGACCCTGGGTCGCGCACGAACGTCACCGTCAGGTACGCATTGCCGCTGATATCTTCTGGCAGCCGGATCTTCTGTATCGTGTTGGTCGTCGTGCTGGAGAACCAACGGTGTGCGTAGACCCGGTCCCGCTCGATGGTAATTAGCCCGTTGCCAGTGTATGGCGCTTCAATTTGCACCTCGATCTCTTCGCCCGGCACGAAATCGCCTTTCGACAACGTCAGCGTCAATTCTGCGTTCTTGTCGAGCGAGCGGGTCAGGTTGGCTTCGCCAGCAACGCTGTATGCAATGCGTGCGTACTCTATACCGTCGTTGTCAGCCAACACGTAGATAAACGAGCCCGGCGCATCAGTCGCCAACTTCAACGAATAGCCGGTTGCTGCAATCGTCAGCGGTTTCTCTTCAAGCAGGGCATCTTTTTCCGTCGACTGGTAGCGATAAGTACCATCGCTTTGTTGGGTCAGCACCGACACGTAGCGGCGTTCAATACGCTTGAGCGTCAGTCCTTCAACCGCACGCTGCTTCCCGTCGCGGCCAATCGCCAGCAGGTCGACCGTGCGTGCGGTGTCACGGCGTACGAAGTTGAGCTTGCCGTCCGGCTTGTAACCAACCAAATAATCGAGCCCCGATACCAATACCGTCGCCTCGCCTGACACGCCACGGCCACCATCTGCCTCAAAACCCTGGACGACGACATTTGCTCGGTATGTCGCCCGTGCGAAACGTTGCAAGTTGAGGTTCAGCTTCGCCATGCCCTGTTCGTCGGTCGTCGTCTCAGGCAGTTCTTCCGATACCGGTTCCTTGGTGCGCTGCGGGTCGTCGAATAGATAATCCCTGTAGCGCGGGAATTTCAATACGCCCGGAGATAACGACATGAAACCGCGAATACGGCGGTTTTCTGCTGGTGTTGCAAACAGGTTTTGCAGCGATACCTCAACCGCCAGGTTGTCCGGCGTCACCCAACCATCGGTATTTTCCTGGCTGAAGCGCGCGTTTATCCGCAAACGATCCGGTTCGAAATCCTGAACGCGTACCGTCGTGGAACCGATTAACGTATCAGCCCGGTCGTTCTTGACCAGCGACAATTTAATCGTGTATGTCCCTGCTGGCACGGTATCGAGCGTCGGATGGCGCAGTTCGCCGAAGCCGCTTTCCGGCAGCGTGATCTTATCGCGCCGCACCGTCAGCCCGCGTGCGTCGATAACTTCCAGTTCCAGCGGAATTCCTGCTACCGATTGCGTCCAGTCAGTCGCCCGCACGATCATCCCAACCCGGATTTCTTCGCCTGGCCGATAGATGCCGCGATCGGAAAACAGGTATGCTGACAATTGCCGGGTTTCAACCGCATTGACTGCGCCGCCGGTATCGAAGCGTGAGTAGTTCAGCCTTCGACCCGGTTGGTTGTAACGGCTGTACGGCAGGAAACTGCTATCCTCATTCTTGCTGACCAGGAAAAATATCGGTTCGCGCTCATTTTTGAAGTCATCGAGTTTTGGAAATGTCGCATGCCCGCTGGAGTCGGTTTGGGTCTGCAATACGGGCATGCCGTTACGGCCAATTACTTCGATCGAGGCTCCCGTGACTGGGCCGCCACGGTAAATCGATTGCACGAAAAGGTCATGATGACCATCAACGGCCTGCTTTTCGATTAACCCCAGGTCGCTTACCATCACCAGCCGGTTGTCTTGCTTCTCAATAACTTCTTTCTTCTCTGGGTCGTAGCCTTGCACCTGCAACAGGAAAACGCCGCGCCGCATCTTGAGGAATTCAGTCAGATCCAGAGCCTGGAACTGCGGTTTCCCTGGTTCCGACGTTGAAAGCTCGACAGTTTTTTCGAAATATTCGGCGATATCGGATTTATCAACAGTGTCCCGCGGATTCGAGAAATCGCTACTGTCGCGTAGGCTATCTTTAATAAGGTACTGCAACTGCTGGGGTAGAACGCGGGAAATCGAATAGCGAATCGCCGGAACATCGCGTGCCATTACCGATAGTTTGCGTTCGCCTGACAACGATAACAGCGAACCCTCTGCCATGATCTGCACCACGGGTGAAAAAGCGGGTACTTGAAAGACATATTCCGCGTCTTTGCTGAGATAGTAGCCTCCGAACGCCGTCAAACCTTTCGGTACTTGCACGTAGATATACCGTCTTGGCGGTGCCTGGTAGCGGTAGTTGAACGTGTTGGCCACATTGTTTTCGGTCGGCAACGCTTCCGGTTTCACGGTTTGGGCGTGTTCAAGCACCGCAGAGTCAATGTTTTTGATGTCGTCATAGCTCCAGCTATACGGCTGTTTGTCACTTGATGGCTCAAACCCCCGATACCCTTTGGGGGGTTGTTCCGGCAACAGCCAGAGTTTCACCGCATTTTTCGCCTGCTGTTCCTCCGTCATCATCGACAATTGCAACATCAGCACCTGTTCTGGCTGATACTTATTGTTTGTTACAGTTATCGGCGTGAGGGAAGTGATTTTCAGGCCATCGAGTCCGGGAATGGATACCGTCGTGGCCAGCACCTCGTCCGTCGTATTGCCACCAGCAGCGGCACGTATGCCTGCCTCGACCTTGACGCGCATCGTCTGCGCTTCCTTCAAGATCGGCAGCAGCGCCGAATGGATATAAGCGTTGAGTTTCTTTTTATCGAAATTTATCTCAAAGTCAATCTTCTTTTCAGCTAAACCAAGTGCATTTCCTCCTTGACCCCCCAATATCAGGCGAACCCTTTTCTCGAATTCAGCAGTGTCGACCGGGTGACTGAAACTCACCGTCGCTACTACCTTCTTGCTTTTAGGGTCGGTCGGGTTCTGGTCAAAGCGTGCTTGCGCAAAACGCGCATTGAAAGATTGGGTTTGGAACGTCGTTTTGTAATTGTCAAAGCGCGCTTCAGGACGAAACATCTTTGGCGAAAACGTCACTGTGTATTTGGTGCCCGCTGGCCAGTCGGTTTCCGGTTGTAACGTCAAAGCTGTGTCGCCATGCCATTTCCATTTTCCTTTCAGCGGCGGCGACACAGTGATGTTTTCGCTCGCCACCTCCTTATCGACGCTCTCCAATGCCGCCACCGGGGCGGAAAACGAAATCTCTAGCGGATACACCTTCGGTTCATCGTATTCATAGGCGGTAAGATATGGGTTCTCTACCAACAATCTCACTGTTACGGGCTTGGATGGTTTGGGCTGTGCATCCCACCACAGCCAACCTGATGCCAAAACGACTAATGCCAGTATGCTTCCGGCAGCCTGGGTTGGATGGCGCTGCGCATGCCTTACCGTGGCATGAACGTATCGTCCGGCACATCCTATCCAGCATGGGGGTCGCCAGGACAGTTTGCCAAAAACCAGATGAACCAACCAGCGTAATGCTATGAAAGGAAACAACAAAAAATTCAGCGGATCGGATGAGCCCTGGGAAGCATGGTCAGGTTCAATCATCGCCCCCAACCAACGCGGCGGTTTCCAGAACAGTTCGTCGATCAGCCGATGTAACGTCGAAAACGGCCATAACTTTAGCAAACCACCAGATACTGAAGGGGCATGGTTGGGTTTTGCAACTGTATTCTCGGGTTTGTCCGCCGCGTTTTCGGGTTCGGTGGCCGCGTTTTCGAGCTCAGTCATTGTGTTCTCTTCGTGTTTTGAATTGGGGTAAGGAAGTTGAAAAATGGCTGCAGTCTACCCTTTAGGGATTCTCTGAACAACCTACATGAATTATTAAATTGCAAAGCATTAAAAATCCGACGACGATGGAAATCGCTACCTTCGTTTTTTACGCCCGATACTGGTGAAAGGATGTTCGAGGGCGTTCGTTTCGACTTGGTGTTAGAAATTGGTTGCCTGTTCACCGATACAAATGCTGGGCTGTGTTTTTTGGGCTTGTTCAGCGCACAACTCCAAGTTACGCTTGCTTTTGAAACCGCCACCGCATTGTGCGGATAGCGGGATGGAAACTTCTTGGAAACCGTTTTGGGAGAGTGTCATGACCATCGACCCCTTAGTCATTGGCGAGTCTGGTAATAAAGAAATCGTCCTCTTACCCGGGCTGGCTAACCGTCATGGTCTCATCACTGGCGCGACTGGAACCGGTAAAACGGTGACGCTTCAAGTGCTGGCCGAACGTTTCAGCAGCATTGGCGTTTCGGTCTTCATGGCCGATGTGAAGGGTGACTTGTCCGGAATCTCGCAGGCGGGCGTTCCATCGGAGAAATTCAAGCAACGCTTGCAGTCAATGCAAATGCCTGAGCCGGAATACCGTGCGTTCCCGGTGATATTTTGGGACGTGTTTGGCAAACAGGGACATCCGCTGCGGGCAACCGTTTCGGATTTGGGACCGCTGCTGCTGTCGCGTGTCCTGATGCTGAATGAAACGCAAGAAGGCATCTTGACGATGGTCTTCAAAATCGCCGACGACAAAGGTCTCTTGCTTCTGGATCTCAAAGATTTGCGTGCGATGCTGCAATTCGTTGGTGACAATGCCAAGGAATTTACTACCCAATACGGTAACGTATCAGCGGCAAGCATCGGTGCAATCCAGCGCGGGTTGCTATCGCTCGAACAACAGGGAGGGGAGCTTTTTCTCGGCGAACCGATGCTGAATATCGACGACCTGCTGCAAACCGACCGGGGACGCGGCGTCATCCACATTCTGGCGGCGGATCAATTGCTCAATTCGCCGATGCTGTACTCGACGATGCTGCTTTGGCTGCTTTCTGACCTGTTTGAGCGCCTGCCCGAAGTTGGCGACCCCGAAAAACCGAAACTGGTGTTTTTCTTCGATGAAGCGCATTTGCTGTTCAAGGATGCTTCGCGCGTGTTGGTCGACAAGATCGAGCAGGTCGTGCGGTTGATCCGCTCAAAAGGTGTCGGCGTTTATTTCGTCACCCAGAATCCCACCGACGTTCCCGATAAAATTCTTAGCCAGCTTGGCAACCGTGTGAACCATGCGTTAAGGGCGTTTACCGCGCGCGACCAGAAAGCAGTCAAAGCGGCAGCGCAAACGTTACGCGCCAATCCAGGAATCAATACTGAAACGGCGATTACCGAGCTTGGTGTCGGCGAGGTACTGGTATCGTTTCTCGACGAAAAGGGGCGGCCCAATATGGTGGAGCGCGTCTATGTATTACCTCCGGGCAGCCGTATTGGCCCGGTCAGCGACGCCGAGCGTGCGCAGGTACAGGCGGCTTCATTATTGAAAGGCGTTTATGATAAAGTCATTGACCGCGAATCTGCCTATGAAATACTGGCGGCGCGGGCGGCACAGTCAGCCCAGCAAGGTTCGCCAGGCGCAGGCAGGTCAGCGGCATCGCAAAGTTCGCCGGGCGCAAGCAGACCGGCAGCAACGGGAAGCGGCGGCGGAGGCGCTTTGTCCGATATCCTGTTGGGCAATGGCCGCCGCGACGGCGTCCTGACTGCGGCAGCCAAGAGCGTGATGCGCAGCGCCAGTTCGTCTATCGGGCGCGAAATCGTGCGCGGCGTGTTAGGGTCGTTGCTGGGAGGCAAAGGGAGAAGATAATAAGCGCAGGTGTTCGGCTCGCGCTTGCTGAGCATCCATCACTCGACATCTTTTCAAGGAGAGCACCCCATGAAAAAACGCATTCTCGGAAAAAGCGGCCTTGAAGTTTCGGCCATTGGCTTCGGCTGTATGGGCATTAACCACAGCTACGGCCTCAAACTCAGTAATCAGGACGGTATCGCGATCATCCGTGCGGCGGTGGAGCGCGGAGTCACTTTCTTTGATACCGCCGAAGTCTATGGCCCCCATATCAATGAGGAGGTTGTCGGCGAGGCGCTGCGCCCGGTGCGCGACCAGGTGGTGATTGCGACTAAGTTCGGCTTTAATGTCGTTGACGGCAAACAAATGGCGGGCACGAATAGTCGGCCCGAACATATCCGCGAAGTTGCGGACGCATCGCTCAAGCGCCTCGGCATCGAGGTGATCGACCTCTTCTACCAGCACCGCGTTGATCCCGATGTGCCGATTGAAGAGGTTGCAGGCGCGGTCAAGGACTTGATTGCCGAGGGCAAGGTCAAGCATTTCGGCATGTCCGAACCCGCCGCTGCAACAGTGCGCCGCGCCCATGCAGTCCAGCCCGTCGCGGCACTTCAGAACGAATATTCGCTCTGGACGCGTGACCCGGAGGCGAACGGCATCCTTGAAGTTTGCGAAGAACTTGGCATCGGTTTTGTGCCCTTTAGCCCGCTCGGCAGGGGTTTCCTGACCGGCGCAATCAGTGTGGGTACCCAGTTTGAAGAAGGCGATTTCCGCAAGGCAATGCCGCGCTTCACACCGGAGGCGATGGTTGCCAATCAGACGCTGGTCGACCTTCTCAAGCGTACTGCTGCCGAAAAAGGAGCGACGCCCGCGCAAATTGCGCTTGCCTGGTTGCTTGCGCAGAAACCCTGGATCGTGCCAATCCCCGGCACCACCAAGCAACACCGACTGGAGGAAAATCTAGCCGCAACCGAGGTAGAACTGACCGCCTCCGATTGCGCAAAGATCCAAAGCGCGGCAGCGGCGATCAAAATCGAAGGCGAGCGCTACCCTCCGCAACTCATGGCGGCGATAGGCCGCTGAGGAAACATCTGGCGCTTTGCGCCGCATGATTGAATTCCTGAAATACGCTTTTTGTGGGACTATTCCCGTCTACGCTTGCTCACCGCCGTTATTACTCCGCTACGCTCGCAATAACGGCATTTTTGAATTACGTAGCAAACTCGCACTAACCTATATGCTTGTTAGTCCCCGGTTTTCGCTAGATCTTGTATATGTTTGTCAATTTCTAGAGCGGTTTCGGTTCAAGTCTGTACAGATCAAAGATGCCCTGATCGTGAAACCCGTAGGGACGATGGCAATCGTCCCGCCGAATCACAGGCAGATTGTGTGAAAAAACGGCCGGTTGTTGTGTGAGACAACGGGCGGATTGCCTCCGCCCCTACAAGAATCCGTCTCAAAATAGAGTAAAAAGTGTATGCACTTGAATCAAAACCGCTCTAGATTGTTCATGGTGTCGCTCCGTGCTCTTCGAGCCATTTCTTAATGGAGGCAATCACGCCTTTATCGGTTATGGGCGATGGATGAGGGCAGAGAAAAAGAGCATTCAAAACATCCGTTCCGGCTTAATCTTCGATGTCAGCATTGAACCCCGCCGTGCACGGCGGTGGCGCAGTCCCTCGCGTTGCGCGGGGGAGAGCGTGAGCATGGCAGGTTTGTTGCCTCGTCCGATGCCTTCGATGGTGAGCGGGGCGTCGTCGGCAGGAACTGCGGTGGCGGCTAGGTGTTCGTCTGGGTCGAGTGCCATGACGATTACGCCGCGGCCGCCGGACTGGACTTTCATCTCGGCTTGTGGAAATACTAGTATCCGGCTTGAGCTCGACGTTGCGGCGATCCATTGGCCGTAAACCCGTGCGGGTGGGAGCACCGTCTCCGTACCTTCGAGCGTCATGAACGCTTTGCCTGCGCGTTGCCGCCCGGTGGCATCAGTCAGCGCGCAGATGAAACCGTAGCCGCCGCTATTGGCAAAAAACCACATGGATTCGGGTTCAGCACTTACGACCTGGGCAAGTTTGCCGCCGTCCTGAAAGTCGATTAGGGTGGAAACGGGTGCGCCATCGCCGCGCCCGCTCGGTAGGTCGGGAACCCCGACCGTGTAGGCGCGGCCATGTGTGTCGATCACGATGAGCGGCCAGGTGCTGCGCGTTTCGATGGTAGCCAGTGGGAAATCGCCTGCTTTGTAGTTGATGCCCGCAGGGTCGATGCCGTGACCCTGACGCGAACGTACCCAGCCGTTTTTCGACACAATGACCGTCATCGGTTCGTCCGGTATGCTGATTTCGGCGGGTGCGGTGGGGGCAACGGCTTCGATCAAAGTGCGGCGGGCGTCGCCGAATTTTTTGGCGTCGGCGTCGATTTCCTTTAACAATAAGCGGGTCTGTGCGGCGCGGTTGTCAAGCAGCCGCCGCAGGCTGTCGCGCTCTTCGCGCAGTTCGGCCAGTTCCTTCTCGATCCTGAAACCTTCCAGGCGGGCAAGCTGGCGCAAGCGAATTTCGAGAATGTCTTCGGCTTGCACTTCGCTCAAACCAAAGACGGAAATCAGTGCCGGTTTGGGTTCGTCGGATTCGCGGATGACGCGGATGACTTCCTCGATGCGCAGAAAGGCGATCATGCGCCCGTCGAGGATATGGATACGCCGTTCAACTTCATCGAGCCGGAAGCGGCTGCGGCGCTGCACGGTGAGGTAACGGAAGTCGATCCATTCGATGAGGATTTGCAGTAGGTTTTTTTGCTGCGGCCTGCCGTCGCGCCCGATCATTGTGAGGTTGATCGAAACGGATGTCTCCAGGCTGGTGTGTGCAAGCAGCACAGCCATAAATTCGTCGCGCAGTTGGCGGCTCGAACGCGGCTCCAGCACAATGCGCACCGGAGCCTTGTCATTCGATTCGTCGCGCACGGTATCGAGCGCGCCCAGCACGATCTGCTTAAGATTTTTCTGTTCCACCCCAACTTCTTTCTTGCCTGCGCGGGGCTGTGGGTTGGTGAGGGATTCGATTTCGGCTAGCACCTGCGCGGCGCAGACGCCGTGCGGCAATTCATCGACGATGACGCGCCACTGCCCGCGTGCCAGTTCCTCGAAATGCCAGCGTGCCCGCATCCGCAGGCTACCGCGCCCGCTGGCGTAAGCCTCGCGGATGGCCTGCGGCAGGGAGATCAACTGCCCGCCGCCGGGGAAGTCCGGGCCGGGTAGGATATTTAGGATGTCGTCGAGCGTTGCCTCTGGGTTGCAGATCAGGAAAATCGCGGCGGCGGCGGTTTCGTTCAGGTTGTGTGGCGGGATTTCCGTCGCCATGCCTACGGCGATGCCGGAGGCGCCGTTGAGCAGTACGAAGGGCAGCCGTACCGGGAGCAGTTGCGGTTCCTTGAACGCGCCGTCGTAGTTGGGGATGAAATCCACCGTCCCCCGGTCGATTTCAGAGAGCAGAAGTTCGGCAATCGGGGTCAGGCGGCATTCGGTGTAACGCATCGCCGCTGCCGAATCACCATCGCGTGAGCCGAAATTGCCCTGTCCATCGACCAGCGGGTAACGCAATGAAAAATCCTGCGCTACCCGCACCATCGCGTCATAGACGCTAGAGTCGCCGTGCGGGTGGTATTTGCCGATCACATCGCCCACGACCCGCGCCGATTTCACATGCCGTGCTGCTGCCGAGAGCCGCATCTCGTTCATCGCAAAGAGGATGCGGCGCTGGACGGGTTTCAGGCCATCTTCGACCTGCGGCAGCGCCCGTGCGCGTACCACGCTCATCGCGTAGGAGAGATAGGCGCGTTCGGCGTACCAGTCCAGCGGGAGCGCGTCGGAGGGGAACAAGGCGGCGGTGCCGTCGGGGGTGAAGGCGTTGTCAGTCATGGGGCGGTACGGCAAGGGAACGGGTCGTACGAGGGCGCGATATTAACCCATTAAGGAGTTGCCCCAAAGGGATGCAGCCCCGGTATGGAGTTGACGGACAGTACTACTTTACGCCTCTTATTCATTGAGCAGTCTGAATCGCGAGTTGTTGTTGTTGTGGGTGACGCTATCCCGAGCAAGAGAGGAGGTTTATGGCCGTCCATCGTAAAAAATGTCATTTGATAATGGTTATTCAGAATGAAATAGATGTTTGTAACGGAACGGCTGCCTGATATGGTAATATTAATTTGGATAGGTTATCGGGATACAAAAACGGAGGGAAACACAATGAGTGCTAGGAAGGTGGAAATTGTCGTGACGTCGACAGTTGTCGGGCAGTATGAGGCGCGATCGTATCCGCATACGCCGGTTGATTCTACAGGCTACTACAATTTGTACCGTGTACCGGTGTATAAAATTTTGGTCAAGGGTGTTGATGATGTAAAGCAGCCACAGACAAAAATGTTTATGGCACCGCGGTTCATGCCGTATTTCAACGACCCAAAAAATCCGGATCGAGGATATAAAGCAAAAGGGTGGCTTAATTGCGGATTATCCAGTGCGCGCACGGTAGCCGTTACGCGTTATATTCAGAATTATGAAATGCATAATAGAATCAGCGCTTATAGAGGAGCTATCGTCGTTCATCAAACCTTTTATATCCATCCAGGGCCTGCAACGGTATGTGACTACGGATTTGGTTCGGCGGGATGCATTGAGATCATTGGAAATTTCGACGTATTCAAAGAAGCGATTGCAAGTCTTTCTGGAATAACGTCGGGAACATCGGGTGATGTTATTCAAAAACTGGTGAATGATCGAAAATTGATTGTTATTATCGAGACAGCGCCAGTACCGGATATTCGTAACAGCTTTTCCAGGCAGGTGCATGGAAGTCAACGTTTTTCAGGTAATTGTAGGCAATAAAATGATGATTAGAATTTTTTTCACCCTAGCGATTGCATTGGGTGCGTGTCTTTCTGCGCATGGGCAGACGCAAGGTTGTCTCATTAAATTGGCTCCAATAAAGGATACGTTTTTAAAAACTGCCGTTACCGGTTTTCTGAAAAACCATACAGATTTTTCTCTGTATACGGATGAGTTTCCATGTTCTCATTTGCAGTTTATTGCTAGGGCGTTTTCTAGTACCTTGCGTAGAGATTATCTCAGCAACCACATTCAGGGCTACGAAACAGCGACATTTTTGTGGAAAGATGGGCACTTCAGTATTGAACGATTCATATTTAAAAATAAAAAAGCATTACAACGAATGGAGTCTACCCTTAAACAGAGGAAGTATAATGACTTGGTGGTAAAATCTGTTATGCATTACGACTATTTCGTGTTTGAAAGCAACATTTTTTTCCTGATTGCTGAGGCATCAGGGTGTGAGGAAAACGCACGATTTTCAATATGGAAAGAACACGCACGGTTATTTAGAGAAATCGAGCGGGACTTTATGGCGGCTGCAACAGCAGCGCACGGGCTGCCATGACAAAATTCAAAACTGAGATGTGTACACCAAGACTTTGCACGCATGGCGTACAAAGTCTGTATAATTACACATTTCGTTGGACGCCTTAAATTTTCCATGCCCCAAAAACTGGTTGTCGGCAACTGGAAGCTCAACGGCAGTCTGGCCGCGAACGAAGCGCTGCTTAAGGCGTGCGAGGCGCTAGCTGGGGCGGATATAGCGGTATGCGTGCCGTTTCCCTACCTTGCTCAGGCAGCTTCGCTCCTGAACGGAATGGCGTTGGGCGCGCAGACGGTGAGTGAGTTCAAGTCTGGTGCGTATACTGGCGAGGTAAGTGCGGAAATGCTCGCCGAAATGGGCTGCCGTTACGTGATTGTCGGCCACTCCGAGCGGCGCACGTTGTTTGGCGAGGATGACGATATGGTCGGGCGCAAGGCGGCGGCGGCGCTGCGGGCGGGGCTTGTGCCGATTGTCTGTGTCGGCGAGTCGTTGGGCGAGCGCGATTCAGGGCGCGTGATGGAAGTGGTTGGCAGCCAGCTCGGTGCCGTGTGGGAATCCATTGGCGCGCAAGGACTATCGCGGGCGGTCATTGCTTACGAGCCGGTGTGGGCAATTGGCACGGGGCGCACGGCGAGCGCAGAGGAAGCGCAAGAGGTGCACGCCAGTATCCGGCGCTGGCTCGCGAAATATGATGTGCCGGCGGCGGAGATTCGTATCCTCTATGGCGGCAGCGTCAAGGCGGACAACGCGGCAGCACTTTTCGCGATGCCCGATGTCGGTGGAGGATTGATCGGCGGGGCATCGCTGGCGGCAGGGGATTTCATGGCTATCTGCCGGGCGGCAGTGGCGAAAAGGGACTGTTGAACGTCCCACGGTTTTTTCGAGGTAATGATGGGTAGTACGATTTTCAATCTGGTGTTGATGGTTCATGTGCTGGCAGGGCTTGGGGTGATTGGCCTTGTCCTGATGCAACATGGTAAAGGTGCTGACATGGGCGCGGCTTTTGGCAGTGGCGCTTCAGGTAGCCTGTTTGGGTCGTCCGGGTCGGCCAATTTTCTGAGCCGAACCACGGCGGTGCTGGCGTCAGTGTTTTTCATTACTAGCCTAAGCTTGGCGTATCTGGCAAGCCATGCGCCGAAAGCGCCTTCCAGTATCATGGAAAGCACGCCGGTTCCCGCCAAAACCGTCCCGGATGCCGCTCCCGTTCCTGCGCCTGTCCCTGAAACCGTGCCAACTGAGAAGAAACCCGCGAGCGGTATCCCAGACCCGGAATAATGGTCAAGTCACAAAAATAGTTAATGAAATCAGTTTAGTAAGACAGGCTTTGCGTGCAACGTAAAAAAAACATAAAATCGCGGCTCATTACGCCGACGTGGTGAAATTGGTAGACACGCTATCTTGAGGGGGTAGTGGCGAAAGCCGTATGAGTTCGAGTCTCATCGTCGGCACCACATAAAAATAAATGATCGAAGTCAAAGCGGGGGTAACCGCTTCTGCGAGAAAATAGTAGCAAGAAATACAAGGCAGTATGGCTTATGCCACAAATTGTCGGAGTTTTCAGGCCGCACCAGGTTTGCGATATGAAGGGAGGAACATAGGTCATGCTGCTGGAGAACTATCTGCCTGTTCTGCTGTTCGTTTTTGTCGGACTTGCCTTTGGCGTCGTACCATTCTTCCTTGGCAAGATGCTCGGCCCGAACCGGCCAGACGCAGACAAAATAGCTGCCTATGAGTGCGGCTTCGATGCGTTTGAAGACGCCCGGATGAAGTTCGACATCCGGTACTACCTGATTGCCATCCTCTTCATCCTGTTCGACCTCGAAATCGCTTTCCTTTTTCCGTGGGCAGTGGTGTTCAAGGAGTTCATCGCCGCCCAGGTGGCGGTGTGGTTCATGTTTGGTTCGGTTATGGTGTTTCTTGCCATCCTGATTATTGGCTACATCGTCGAGTGGAAGAATGGTGCGCTCGACTGGGAATGAAACATGAGTATCGAAGGTGTTTTTCGTGAAGGTTTCGTAACCACGTCGCTGGATACGGTCATCAACTGGACGCGCACAGGGTCTTTGTGGCCGGTGACTTTCGGGTTAGCCTGTTGCGCAATCGAGATGATGCACTCGGGGATGGCACGTTATGACCTCGACCGCTTTGGCATCATTTTCCGCGCTAGCCCACGCCAGTCTGACGTGATGATTGTTGCTGGCACGCTGACTAACAAGATGGCTCCGGCAATGCGCCGTGTGTACGATCAGCTTGCCGAGCCGCGCTGGGTGGTTTCGATGGGTTCCTGTGCTAATGGCGGTGGCTATTACCACTACTCCTATTCGGTAGTGCGTGGCTGTGACCGGATCGTGCCTGTCGATGTTTACGTGCCTGGATGTCCGCCTACGGCTGAGGCTCTGCTTTACGGCCTGCTGCAACTCCAGAACAAGATCAAGCGTACCAACACCATCGCGCGCCGCTAAAGGGATGTGGAGTTCAAATGAATGCCAAACTTGAGCGCCTGAGCCAGATTTTACAGATTGTCTTCGGTGGGCGGTTGCGTTCGCTGACTGAGAATCTGGGCGAAATCACGGTCGAGGTGGGTGCGGAAGATTACTTAGAGGTCGTCCGTACCCTGCGCGACCATGCCGAATTGCGGTTCGAGCAGTTGATGGATATCTGCGGGGTGGATTATTCGGCTTACGGCAATGGCGAGACCACGTGCAAGCCTGGCAGGCGTTTTGCCACGGTTTTGCACTTGCTTTCCCTCGAACATAACTGGCGGCTGCGCGTGCGGGCGTTTTCCCCAAACAACGATTTTCCGGTGCTCGATTCGGTCTGTGGCCTGTGGGCGAGCGCCAACTGGCAGGAACGCGAGGCGTTCGACCTCGTCGGTATCATGTATTCAGGCCATACCGATTTACGCCGTATCCTGACCGATTACGGTTTCGTGGGGCATCCCCTACGCAAGGATTTTCCGGTTTCGGGGTATACGGAAGTGCGTTATGACACCGAGGCAGGTAGGGTGGTTTATCAACCGGTGACGATCGAGCCGCGCGAGAACGCGCCGCGAATTGTGCGCGAGGCAGGCTACGGGGAAATCGGCCATGTCTGAGATCCGCAATTACACGCTTAACTTCGGTCCACAGCACCCAGCAGCGCACGGGGTATTGCGCCTGATACTTGAGCTGGATGGTGAGGTAGTCGAGCGCGCTGATCCACATATCGGGTTCCTGCATCGTGGAACCGAGAAGCTCGCCGAGAGCCGTACTTGGCTGCAGTCCGTGCCCTACATGGATCGGCTCGATTACATGGCGACGATGTGCAACGAACACGTTTACTGCTTGGCGGTGGAAAAACTGCTTGGCATCGAGGTTCCAGAGCGCGCCCAGTACATCCGGGTGATGTTCGATGAAATTACCCGCGTTCTCAACCATTTGGTGCTTATCGGCTCGCACGCTTTCGATATCGGCGCGATGACGATGATCCTCTACGCCTTCCGCGAGCGCGCAGACCTGCTCGATGTCTATGAGGCGGTGTCCGGGGCGCGCTGGCATCCAGCTTATTACCGGCCCGGCGGCGTTTACCGCGACCTACCCGACAGCATGCCGAAGTACAAACCCAATCGCTTCAAGAGCGAGAGCCAGTTGAAGCAACTCAATGCGGCACGTGAAGGGTCAATGCTCGATTTCCTTGAGGATTTTTTCGAGCGCTTTCCGAAGTGCTGCGACGACTACGAAACGCTGCTCACCGAGAACCGCATCTGGAAGCAGCGCACCGTTGGCATCGGCGTGGTGTCGCCGGAACGGGCGCTGGCAATGGGTTTTTCAGGACCGATGCTGCGTGGTTCGGGCATTGCCTGGGATTTGCGCAGGAAGCAGCCCTACGAGGTATACGACCGTCTCGATTTCGATATCCCTGTCGGTAAGAATGGGGACTGTTATGATCGTTATCTGTGCCGAATGGAAGAGATGCGCCAGTCGACCCGGATTATTCGGCAGTGCATTGATTGGTTGCGCAAGAACCCTGGCTCGGTCATCACCGATAATCACAAGATAGCCCCGCCGAAGCGTGAAAAGGTCAAGAGCGACATGGAGGAGTTGATACACCACTTCAAGCTCTTTTCCGAGGGTTTCCATGTCCCTGAGGGCGAGGTATATGCCACTATTGAGCACCCTAAGGGGGAATTCGGTGTATACGCGATTTCGGATGGTGCCAATAAGCCCTACCGGATCAGGCTGCGCTCGGCAGGTTTTGTCCACTTGGCGGCGATGGATGAAATGGCGCGCGGGCACATGATTGCCGACGTGGTGGCGCTCATGGGCACGCTGGACGTAGTGTTTGGTGACGTAGACCGCTGACCGGAAGAGCCCAGATATGTTGAGTCAGGAATCGTTACAACAGATAGACCGGGAGATTGCCAAGTACCCGCCCGGCAAGAAGCAATCAGCGCTCATCTCGGCGTTGCGCATTGCGCAGCAGGAGAAGGGTTGGTTACCGAAGGAGGCCATCGAGTTCGTGGCCGGTTACATCGGTATCCCGCCAATTGCCGCTTGGGAAGTGGCAACCTTCTATGGCATGTACGACCTCGCGCATGTAGGCCGCCACAAGATCACGGTGTGTACTAACCTGCCCTGCGCGCTTTCCGGTGGGGTGCATGCAGCGGAGTACTTGAAGAAAAAGCTTGGCATCGATTTCAACGAAACCACGCCCGACGGCAAATTTACCCTCAAGGAGGGGGAATGCATGGGGGCTTGCGGCGATGCCCCGGTGTTGCTGCATAACAACCACCATATGTGCAGTTTCATGACAACCGAGAAAATTGACGAGATGTTGGCCGACCTGGAGAAGCAATGAGCGAGCATAGATTGATTCTCGCCGGCCTCGACGGCGACCATACCTGGCAACTTCAGAATTACATCGCTCGAGGGGGTTATGAGGCGTTTCGCAAGATCATCAAGGAGAAAACGCCGCCTGATGCCATCATTGCCGAAATCAAGGCTTCGGGCTTACGTGGACGCGGCGGTGCGGGTTTCCCAACCGGGCTGAAGTGGTCGTTCATGCCGCGTTCCTTCCCCGGCGACAAATATTTGGCCTGTAATTCCGACGAGGGCGAGCCGGGTACGTTCAAAGATCGAGACATCCTGCGCTATAACCCGCATACGGTGATCGAAGGAATGCTTATCGGCGCTTATGCGATGGGTTGCTCACGTGGTTACAACTATATCCACGGCGAGGTTTTTGAGATTTACCAACGCTTTGAGGAAGCCTTGGATGAAGCGCGTGCCGCTGGGCTCCTTGGCCAGAATATCCTCGGCAGCGATTTTTCCTTTGAGCTCTTTGCACATCACGGCTACGGGGCTTACATCTGCGGCGAAGAAACCGCGTTGCTCGAATCCATCGAAGGCAAAAAGGGGCAACCCCGTTTTAAACCACCGTTCCCGGCTTCATACGGCCTGTACGGCAAACCGACGACGGTCAACAACACCGAAACGTTTGCGTCGGTGCCTTTCATCATGAAGATGGGTGGCGCTGCTTTCCTGAAACTGGGTAAACCCAATAACGGTGGTACAAAGCTCTTTTCGGTTTCCGGCCATGTGTGCAGACCCGGCAATTACGAGCTCAAACTCGGTACGCCGTTTCCCGAACTGCTGGAGATGGCAGGCGGCATGCGAGCTGGACGTAAACTTAAGGCGGTGATCCCGGGCGGCTCCTCGGCACCGGTCGTTCCCGCCGACATCATGATGGACTGTACGTTGGACTTCGACTCGATTGCCAAGGCAGGGTCGATGCTTGGTTCTGGCGCGGTGATCGTCATGGATGAAACCACCTGTATGGTGCGGGCGCTGGAACGCTTGGCACTGTTTTATCATGAAGAATCCTGCGGGCAGTGCACACCTTGTCGCGAGGGCACGGGGTGGATGTATCGCGTGATACACCGGATCGAATCCGGGGCTGGGCGGCCTGAAGACCTCGACCTGCTACGTTCAGTGGCGGGGAACATCTCGGGTCGCACGATTTGCGCGCTCGGCGACGCGGCGGCAGGGCCGGTGCAGAGCTTCGTCAAGCATTTTGCCGACGAGTTCGAGTACCACATCGAAAACAAGAAATGCCTGGTCCCCCCTGCGGTGCAGGATACCGGCAGCCAAATCTACGTGAGCCAGTCATGCTAGACATTGAAATCGACGGCAAGGCGGTTCAGGTTCCGGAAGGCAGCACCGTAATGGATGCCGCGACCCTGGCCGGCATCTACATTCCTC
This sequence comes from Betaproteobacteria bacterium, assembly GCA_009781085.1. Classification (GTDB taxonomy): domain Bacteria; phylum Pseudomonadota; class Gammaproteobacteria; order Burkholderiales; family Rhodocyclaceae; genus WRNU01. Next base: position 15,392 of record WQYV01000016.1, on the reverse strand, counting down.
ACTTCTGTTATCATAAAAAGCTGTCGATTGTGGCCAGTTGCCGCATGTGCCTGGTGCATGTCGAAAAAGCCCCCAAGCCGCTGCCCGCGTGCGCCACGCCCGTGACCCACGGCATGAAGGTCTGGACCCGTTCAGAGGCAGCGCTAGAGGCGCAGAAAGGGGTGATGGAATTTCTGCTCATCAACCATCCGCTCGATTGCCCGGTTTGCGACCAAGGCGGCGAGTGCCTGTTGCAGGATTTGGCGGTTGGCTATGGAAGCTCGCAGGCACGCTACCAGGAAGAAAAGCGCATTTTCGTCAACAAAAACTATGGTTCGCTGATTTCTTCCGAGGCAAGCCGCTGCATCAACTGCACGCGTTGTGTGCGGTTCACCGCCGAAATCGGCGGTGAAATGGAAATGGGGCAGGCATTTCGGGGCGACCACGCTGAAATCATGACCTTCCTTGGTTGTGCGGTTGATTCTGAACTCTCCGGCAACGTTATCGACCTTTGCCCGGTTGGTGCGTTGACCTCCAAACCGTTCCGATACAGCGCACGTACCTGGGAATTGTCGCGGCGGCGTTCGGTGAGCCCGCATGATTCGCTGGGAACCAACCTCATCGTCCAAACCAAGAACGACGAGGTCAAGCGAGTGCTGCCCCTGAGCAACGAACAGCTCAACGAATGCTGGCTGGCCGATAGGGACCGTTTCTCCTACGAGGCGCTCACGAGCGCGCAGCGCTTGATTTCACCGATGATGCGCAACGGGGACAATTGGCATCCCGAATCGTGGCAAATCGCGCTCGCATTCGTTTCCAGCGCCTTGCGCGCCGTCGTGAGCGAGCAAGGCGGGCAAGCGCTTGGTGCGCTGGCTTCCCCGCACTCGACCGTCGAAGAACTTTACTTGCTGCAAAAACTAGCGCGTGGACTAGGCTCGGAAAACGTCGATTTCCGCTTACGCTGCCACGACTTCCGGGGCGATGCCGTGCGCGCCGGGGTTCCTTGGCTCGGTATGACCGTGGTCGATGTTCATGATCTCAACAGCATCCTGGTCATCGGCAGTTTCCTGCGCAAGGACGCACCGCTGCTTGCGCAAAAGGTGCGCCATTCTGCGATGCGCCACGATTTGCAAGTGTGCACCGTGGGGCCGAATGCCGAAGATTGGTGGATGCCGATGGCCACGCGTGCACTGGTTCCGCCCTCGGAGATGGTGGATGCTTTGGCCGCTATCGCCGCCGCGCTGGCTACGATGACCGGCAAGTCGCTTTCGGGAACGCTGTCGGCAAGAGTGCCAGCCGAAATTTCGAATGATGCCAGGGCTATTGCGCAAAGCCTCGCGGACGGCGAGAGGACAGCGGTGTGGCTTGGCAACCTTGCCGAGCAGCACCCACGCGCTGCCGAATTGCACTTGTGGGCGCAAGAGATTGCGCGCCTGTCCGGGGCGTCCTTCGGTTTCGTTGGTGAAGCGGCCAACAGCGTGGGCGGGTATTTTGCCAAAGCCATTCCGGGCGAGGGCGGATTGGATGCGCGGGCGATGATCGAATCTCCACGCCACGCCTACCTGTTGTTTGGAGCCGAACCTGATCTCGATTTCGCTGACGGTGTTGCCACCGTGGAAGCAATGGATCGTGCGCGGTTGGTTGTTGCGATCAGTGCCTTCGATTCGCCCGCTTTGCGTCAGGTTGCTGACGTGCTGTTGCCGTTGGCTCCGTTTACTGAGACGCCGGGGACTTTCGTAAATTGCATCGGAGACGTGCAGAGTTTCGAGGCTTCGACGCATCCGCGCGGGGAAGCACGTCCGGGTTGGAAAATCCTGCGGGTATTGGGCAACCTGCTCGAACTGCCGGGTTTTAACCAGGACGATTTCGAGGCTGTGCGCGACGAGGCCTTGGCAGGTGACGGCAGTCCTGACATTCATACCCGGCTTGACAATACCATTGGCGACGTACCGGCGGCCGTGCCTTCTGCAGTTCGTGCCAATACCTTGCAACGTGTCGCCGACGTGCCGGTTTATTTCGCTGACCCGCTGGTGCGGCGTGCATTGTCGTTGCAAAAGACTGCCGATGCCGTGCAGCCCGTGGCAAGGATGCCATTGGCGACGATGGCATCCCTGAGTGTGCAGCCCGCTGGTAGGGTGCGAATCAAGGGAACTGGAGGGACGGTCGAACTACAGGCCGAAGCGGATGAAAACCTTGCACCAGGCTGCATCCGCATTGCCGCTGCGCACACTTCGACCGTAGCGCTTGGCCCACTGCATGGCGAATTGAGCGTGGAGCGACTTTGATGGATGCAATATTGCAACCGCTTGAAACCTTTTTCGGTTCGGCTTGGCCTGCGGTATGGGCGTTGGTCAAGATCATCGTTGTGGTCGCGCCGTTGATGGGGTGCGTGGCTTACCTGACGTATTTCGAGCGCAAAGTCATCGGTGCCATACAGTTGCGCGTCGGACCGAACCGGGTTGGGCCGCTTGGGCTGTTGCAACCGATTGCCGACGCGGTCAAGCTGCTTTTCAAGGAAGTCATCATCCCGAGTGGGGCCAACAAAGGGCTTTTCGTCATCGGACCAATCCTTGCCATCGCGCCTTCGCTGGCGGCTTGGGCGGTGATTCCCCTCGGGGATGGTTTGGTAGTGGCCAACATCAACGCTGGCCTGCTCTTTGTGTTGGCGGTTACCTCGATAGAGGTCTACGGCGTCATCATCGCGGGTTGGGCATCAAACTCCAAGTACGCTTTCCTTGGCGCAATGCGGGCGACTGCGCAGATGGTGTCTTACGAGGTTTCACTCGGTTTTGCACTGATTTGCGTGTTGCTAGTATCAAAAAGCCTCAACCTGACGGATATCGTCACCCAGCAGGGGCAGGGTATGTTCGCCGAGAGGGGGGTCGGATTCCTGTCATGGAACTGGTTGCCGCTGCTGCCGATGTTTGTGGTCTATTTCGTTTCTGGCCTCGCGGAAACCAACCGTGCGCCGTTCGACGTGGTGGAAGGCGAATCCGAAATCGTTGCCGGGCATATGGTCGAATATTCGGGCATGGCTTTTGCGCTGTTCTTCCTGGCTGAGTACGCCAACATGATCTTGGTTTCTACGATGACTTCGATCCTGTTTCTTGGCGGCTGGCTTTCGCCGGTGGGTTTCCTGCCGGACGGGTTTCATTGGTTGGCCTTGAAGACGGCGTTCTTCCTGTTTGTATTCTTGTGGGTGCGTGCTACTTTCCCCCGTTTCCGCTACGACCATGTCATGCGATTGGGTTGGAAAGTGTTCGTTCCGATCACGCTGGTGTGGGTCGTGGTGGTAGCGGTGTGGATGATGTCTCCGCTGTCGATCTGGAAATAACAAGGTAAAGGGATAGGCCGTGGGAGCCAGGGATTACATTGGAAGCCTGTTCCTCAAGGAACTGATAAAAGGGTTGGCGCTGACCGGGCGTCATTTCTTTCTGCGCAAACTTACGCAGATGTTCCCCGAGGAAAGAACGCCGTTGAGCCCGCGTTTCCGGGCGCTGCACGCGCTACGGCGTTACCCGGACGGTGAGGAACGCTGCATTGCTTGCAAGCTGTGCGAGGCAATCTGTCCGGCAATGGCAATTACCATCGAGATTGGCGAACGCGAGGATGGCTCAAGGCGCACGACCCGCTACGACATCGATCTCAATAAGTGCATCTTTTGCGGTTTCTGCGAAGAAGCCTGCCCGGTGGATGCCATCGTGGAGTCGCAGGTTTTTGACTATCACGGCGAGCAGCGCAGCGACCTCTACTACACTAAGAAGATGTTGCTGGCGGTAGGGGACCGTTTCAAGGAACAGATCGACGAAGCCAAGGCAGCGGATGCCAAGTATCGGTGATGAGCTAAAGGAGAATCGATATGCCGAGCATCAATACATCATCAAGTGGCCACGCCGGACCGATAAATACGATGCGTATATTTTTGCCATATTCCACAGCGGAAGCTGGATATCTTGCAACTTTACGGAGGGCGATGGACGTCATCAATTCCCGAATAAAAGGGCATGCCCCATGTAATGCGGCATTTCAAGCTCTTCCGGGAGGACGCTCTTTTGCAGATGTTTGGAATGATAGTTCGATATGGATCAGTTATAGTTCGGATGCTACACCGGGCTACTATAGTACCCGTAATGGGCAAGATATAACTATTTCAAAGTATGCATTCACAATGGGGCATTGGACTGTGGTTGCTTCCCTTCTCCATGAACTTGCTCATGTTAACGGTGCACCGGGGAATGATACTCAAGCGGAAGACACACTGAAAAAGTGTCTGCTCAATAATTTGCATGATCCTAATGTCATAGGCCGTATTTTAGGCCCGATGAATAATCAGCGTATCTGTTGAGATGACGTAAAGCATGAGCAGACTCTTCTTCCTGTTGTTATCGTTGCTGGCCTCTTCACAGGCAATGGCCTGCCGTTGCACAGACCCGGGGGTAAAAAGTGCATATATGCGTGCGGATGCCATTGTTTTGGCCAAAATCGGGGCGGTGGCACAGGCTCAGGAAGACGTGATGCAAATGGAAATGGAGGTGCTTCAGTCATGGAAATCGAAGGCGGCCGGAGATATGAACATGCTCACGGTATTTTCGATAACCGTTGAATGTCCGTATGTCGGGCAAGAAGGCGAGGAGCATCTTCTCTATCTCAAAAGAGCTGACGGGCCACCGGAAGGTTTTTGGACAGACAGTTGCATGGGAAACAGCCTTGGATCACATCCACAGGCGGCCAAACACATCCGGTGGCTGAACCGCCACGGCAGGAAAATGTAAGAAGGGGAATCATGGAATTTTCAACCTTCGTTTTCTACTTTTTTGCAGCAGTCCTCATTTTTGCGGGGTTGCGGGTCATTACTGCACGCAATCCGGTTCATGCGGTGCTGTTCCTAGTGCTAGCGTTTTTCAGCGCCAGCGGCATCTGGATATTGCTGTCCGCCGAGTTTCTCGCCATTACGCTGGTCATGGTTTATGTCGGCGCGGTGATGGTGCTGTTTCTGTTCGTGGTGATGATGCTTGACATCGATTTCGCCCGCTTACGTGAAGGGTTCTGGAAATACTTGCCGATAGGGGTGGCAGTTGGTGTGCTGTTGACTATCGAAATGGGACTGGTGCTGGTGGGTGCTTTTGGCGGTAAGGAGATGCCTGCGGCAGCGGCAACCATTACCAGCCAGAGCAAACCTTTTGAGTGCACTAGCAACATCTGCGAGTTGGGTCGGGTGCTTTACACTGACTATGCCTATCCTTTTGAACTTGCAGCGCTGGTACTGCTGGTGGCGATGGTTGCGGCGGTGTCCCTAACGCTGCGCCGCCGTTCGGGTGCGTATGCTGACAAGCGCATCCCGCCGGAGGCGCAGGTTGTCGTCCGCCATGAAGATCGGATGATATTGGTGAAAATGGCGTCCGAGAAGGAAATGTCCGAAGAACCCGCAGCGCCTACCGGGACGCGGTCAGGCGGGACACAATGAACGCGCGATTGTGGAGTCACTGACAAGATGCTTTCGCTAACCCACTATCTCATTCTAGCCGCGATATTGTTCGCCATCGGGGTGGCAGGGATTTTTCTCAACCGGAAAAACCTCATCGTCCTCCTAATGTCAATTGAATTGATGCTTCTGGCGGTCAACATCAATTTCGTCGCGTTTTCGCGCTATATGGGTGATATCGCCGGGCAGGTTTTCGTTTTCTTCATCCTCACCGTGGCGGCGGCGGAATCGGCCATCGGCCTGGCGATTCTTGTTGCCATGTTCCGCAACCGCCGTACGATCCACGTGGATGACCTGGACAGCCTCAAGGGATAAGGACACGCCGCACATGGACATGAAAACGCTTTATCTTCTCGTGCCGCTTGCGCCGCTGGCCGGGGCAGTTATCGCCGGTTTGTTCGGCAGGCAGGTCGGGCGCACCGGGGCGCATTGCGTCGCCATCGCTGGCGTGCTGGCTTCCTTCGTCCTTTCGGTGATGGTCTTCCAGGACGTGCAGGCCGGGCATACTTTCAACGGCACGGTCTACACCTGGATGCAGGCTGGGGGGGTGAATTTTGAGGTCGGTTTCCTAATCGACAAGCTGTCCGTGCTGATGATGTTGGTCGTCAGTTTTGTGTCCTTGATGGTGCACATCTACACGATCGGCTACATGTCCGAAGACCCCGGTTATCAGCGGTTTTTCAGCTATATCTCGCTCTTTACCTTTGCGATGCTGATGCTGGTGATGTCCAACAACTTCCTCCAGCTTTTTTTCGGATGGGAAGCGGTGGGGCTGGTTTCTTACCTGCTCATCGGTTTCTGGTACAAGCGCCCGACGGCGATTTACGCCAACCTGAAGGCGTTCCTGGTCAATCGCGTCGGAGATTTCGGTTTTCTGCTCGGTATTGCGCTAATCGTTGCACATACCGGTAGCCTCGGTTACGAGCAAGTGTTCGGTTCTGCGTCGGAACTGGCGGGCAAGGAAGTGGCAGGCATCGGCTGGCCGTTGCTCACCACGATCTGTATCTGCCTGTTTATTGGCGCAATGGGCAAGTCGGCGCAGGTTCCGCTGCATGTGTGGCTGCCTGATTCGATGGAAGGCCCGACGCCGATTTCCGCATTGATTCATGCTGCGACGATGGTTACGGCGGGTATTTTTATGGTGGCGCGGATGTCGCCGCTCTTTGAACTGTCCGAAACCGCGCTGGCCTTCGTGCTGGTCATCGGGGCAACCACGGCGCTGTTCATGGGTTTCCTTGGCATCGTCCAGAACGACATCAAGCGCGTGGTGGCGTATTCCACCTTATCGCAGTTGGGTTACATGACGGTGGCGCTTGGCGTATCGGCCTATTCGGTGGCCATCTTCCACCTGATGACACACGCTTTCTTCAAGGCGTTGCTCTTCCTTGGGGCGGGGTCGGTCATCATCGGATTGCATCACGACCAGGACATGCGCAACATGGGTGGCTTGCGAAAGTACATGCCGGTTACTTGGCTGACTTCGCTCGTTGGTTCGTTGGCTCTGATCGGGACACCGTTCTTCTCTGGTTTCTATTCCAAGGATTCGATCATCGAGGCAGTGCATGCTTCCACGATTCCCGGTGCGGGTTACGCGCTTTTCTGCGTACTCGTGGGGGTGTTCGTGACCGCGTTCTATTCCTTCCGGATGTATTTCCTCGTTTTTCATGGCAAGGAGCGGTTCGGGAAGGCACACGAAGAGGGGCATGGGCATGATGATGGGGATCATGACGAAGAGCATCATGGCCTTGCGCCGGGGCAAAAGCCGCATGAATCGCCGCTGGTAGTGATCCTGCCATTGATCCTGCTGGCGATCCCGTCTGTTGTGATCGGTTTTATCACGATCGGGCCATTACTGTTCGAGGGGTGGTTCGAAGCTTCGATTTTCGTCGGGGGGAATCATGCAGCTGGTCTCAAGGAAATCGAGGAATCCTTCCACGGTGCGGTAGGCATGGCGCTGCATGGTCTCATGGCTGCGCCGTTCTGGCTGGCGCTGGCTGGGGTCGTGACTGCCTGGGTGTTCTATCTGAAGAAACCTGAATTACCTGCCGCCATCCAGCGCAAATTCGCCGCCATCTATGCCCTGCTGGAAAACAAGTATTACTTCGACCGCTTCAACGAGATTGTTTTCGCGGGCGGTGCGCGCATGCTGGGTAGCGGGTTGTGGCGCAAGGGTGAACAGGGTTTGATTGATGGTGTCGGGGTGTCGGGCTCGTCCCGGCTGGTGGCGTTGATGGCGCGTGTTATTGGATTGTTCCAGACCGGCTACCTGTATCAGTACGCCTTTACCATGATCGTTGGAGTATTTGTCCTGCTGACTTTTTGGGTTTCCTTCAGGTGAGCGGGCAAACGGATAACGAAAGCGAACGCGCTGTAGATGGCGCATTGAACGGAAAGCAACGATGACGACGGATATTCCCCCTTTCCTCAGTCTGGCAATATGGATACCGATACTCGGCGGGCTGCTGGTGCTGGCCACCGGGCCGGATACCAATGCCCGCATGGCGCGTGTGGCTGCGCTGCTGGCCGCAATCCTGGGCTTTGCCGTGACTATTCCGCTCTATATCCATTTCGATCCCAACATTGCCGCTATACAACCGCATCTCGAGGAGAACCGGATCTGGATCGAGCATTTCAATGTCAATTATCACCTTGGCATCGATGGTATCTCGCTGTGGTTCGTGCTACTGAATTCCTTCATCACCGTCATCGTGGTCATTGCGGGATGGGAGTCCATCCAGACCCGTGTGGCGCAGTACATGGCTGCTTTCCTCATTATGTCTGGCCTGATGAACGGCATTTTCTCGGCGCTCGACGGCGTGCTGTTCTACGTATTCTTTGAAGCCTCGCTGATCCCGCTTTATCTCATTATCGGCATCTGGGGCGGACCGAACCGGGTCTACGCGGCCTTCAAGTTCTTTCTCTTCACGCTGGCCGGTTCGCTGCTATTGCTGTTGGCGCTCATCTATCTTCACGACAAGACCGGTAGTTTCGAAATTCTCGAATGGCATAAAACCGTGTTGCCGATGGGAGTGCAGATATTGATGTTCTTCGCTTTCCTCGTCGCTTTTGGGGTCAAAGTGCCAATGTGGCCGGTGCATACTTGGTTGCCGGATGCCCACGTTGAAGCGCCTACGGGTGGTTCGGTGGTGCTGGCGGCCATTGCCCTGAAACTTGGCGCTTATGGTTTCGTCCGGTTTGCGTTGCCCATCGTGCCGAATGCGTGCCAGGAATTCACTTGGCTCGTCGTTGGGCTGTCGCTGGTCGCGGTGGTTTACATCGGTTTCGTGGTGCTGGTGCAGACCGACATGAAGAAACTCGTCGCCTATTCTTCGGTCTCGCACATGGGGTTCGTTACTCTCGGTTTCTTCCTGCACAACCAGCTTGGCATCGAGGGGGCGCTGGTCCAGATGATTTCCCACGGTTTCGTTTCTGGCGCAATGTTCCTGTGTATCGGCGTGCTTTACGACCGTGTGCACTCGCGCCAGATTGCCGATTACGGCGGCGTAGTGAACACTATGCCGAAATTTGCCGCCTTCTTCATGCTTTTCGCGATGGCCAATGCTGGTTTGCCTGCGACGAGCGGCTTTGTCGGTGAATTCACCGTCATCCTCGCCGCGATGCAGAAGAGCTTCCTGATAACCTTCCTCGCGGCAACCACCCTGATCCTCGGCGCGGCCTACACGCTGTGGATGTATAAACGCGTAGTGTTCGGTGCAGTGGGGAACGAGAAGGTGGCTGGACTGACCGATATCAACCAGCGTGAATTCTTTTTCCTTGCCTTGCTCGCAGTGTGCGTGCTGGCGATGGGTCTGTACCCCTTCCCCTTTACCGATGTGATGCACGCCTCGGTGAATCACCTCCTGGAGCATGTCAATGGCAAAATGCTCCTGCTACCGCCTCTTTGAGCAGGTGCAGCTTGATAACGGACGATTAAAAGATGAATTTTGATGTTTCCAATCTTTACTCGGCGACGGCAGAAATTTTCGTTGCGATAATGGTTCTGGCGATCATGCTGGCGACGGCTTTCGCCCGTAGCATTGCGCGCGGCCTAGCTTACTCGTTTGTCCAGATCACGCTGATCGTGGCCGCATTCATCACGTACTTTACCCTGGATGCTGGGAACGATTTCGCTTTCCACAACATGTTCGTGCACGACCAGCCAGGCGGTATCCTTAAGATGATGGTGTATCTTTCGATGATGGTCGCGCTGATCTACGGGCGCGGCTATCTCGCCGACCGCAAGCTCGACCGCCCTGAGTATTACCTGCTCTCGCTTCTGTCCACCCTCGGCATGATGGTGATGATTACCGCCAACCATTTGCTGGTTCTCTACATCGGTTTGGAAATGATGTCGCTGTCGCTCTACGCGCTGGTGGCATTTGACCGTGACGCGGTGCGCTCCACCGAGGCCGGGATGAAGTATTTCGTGTTGGGGGCGCTTGCTTCCGGCCTACTGCTCTACGGTATGTCGATGATCTATGGCGCGACTGGCGGCTCGCTGGAGTTGCCTGCGGTGAAAGAAGCCGTGCTTGGTGCGAAGAACGGCAACATGACAATGGTGTTGCTCTTCGGCATCGTCTTTCTCGTTGCCGGTATTTCGTTCAAGCTGGGTGTTGCGCCTTTTCACATGTGGGTTCCCGATGTCTATCAAGGCTCACCGACCGCCGTGACGCTCATTCTGTCCAGCGCGCCCAAGCTTGCCGCTTTTGCGCTGGCGATGCGCCTACTGGTGGGCGCTTTGCCTGACCTTGCTGGGCAATGGCAAAGCATGCTGTTGTTTGTTGCTGCTGCGTCCATCGTCCTTGGTAATTTTGCGGCGCTGGCACAGCACAACATCAAACGCATGCTGGCTTACTCCGGCATCTCTCACATGGGGTTCATGCTGTTGGGTTTGCTTTCCGGTGGCGGTACGGGTTACAGTAGCGCCATGTTTTACGTCATTGCCTATGCGCTCATGACTTTAGCTGCGTTCGGCATGGTTGTGCTGCTCTCGCGCGAGGGGTTTGAGGCTGAAAACATCGGGGACTTCAAGGGACTCAACCGCCGTAGCCCTTGGTTTGCGCTGCTCATGCTTTTCGTGATGTTCTCGATGGCAGGCATCCCGTTTTTCGTCGGCTTCTTTGCCAAGTTCTCCGTGCTCCAAGCAGTGATACATGCCGGTCATCTCTGGATTGCGGTGCTGGCGGTGATAATGTCGCTCATCGGTGCTTTCTACTATCTGCGTGTCGTCAAATTCATGTATTTCGATGAGCCAGTCAACAATACCCCACTCAAAGCTTCAGGCGAATTGCTGGTGATGCTGTCGCTCAATGGTATGGCCATTGCCCTGCTTGGGCTTATGCCGGGGGCACTGCTAAAATGGTGCGCAGAGGCCATGAAAGTGGCATTTACGGTTAGCGGTTGATTTGAAAGCGGGAAAAGCGCAAGTATATGAGTGTCACTGTCACGGCCTGGATTGTGGTGGGCATTTGCGTCATAGCGGCCAACCTGCCTTTTTTGTTTGAGCGCGTGCTGTTCGTGTGGCTCCACCCCTCGGGGCGCAAGGGATCTGGCTGGCAGTTTTTAGAGCTGCTTGTGCTCTATTTTGTTGTCGGCGGCTTTGCCCTCTTGCTGGAAAAGGGCGCTTATGGTGGTATTTATCCGCAAAGCTGGCAATTCTATGTGGCTACGCTTTGCCTGTTTTTCGTGTTTGCCTTTCCGGGGTTTATCTATTGCCACCTGTGGCGCGGCAACCGCCGCCATGCCGTGGAAGCGCCACACAGGCAGGGATGAATCAGTCTGTATGTAGGTGGCAGGTACGATCTACCCTCAGGTTTTCCAGTTTTTGAGTCCCTCTTTCTTACGACCGAGGATTCCTCGATACGGTTCATGGTAGCCTTCGGCTCCATAAACGATTGTCTCGCGATCCTCGTCATTCATGACGGGGGTCGCGTTCGACGCGTGTTCAACTCACGCGTGCAGGTTTTCTCATGAGTAAGGCATCCTCTCGCTCTACTTGGTCCAACCGCTGGGCCTTCATCCTCGTCACCATCGGTTCTGCCGTTGGGCTCGGCAATATCTGGAAGTTCTCTTACATTGCTGGTGCAAGCGAGGGCAGCGTGGGGGTATTCATCGTTGTCTACATGGCCTGTGTTGCCCTTATCGGGTTGCCGCTTCTCATGGCGGAAATTCTCATCGGCAGACGGGGGCGGGGCAATCCCGTCGCTGCCATGCTCAATACTGCCAAGGAATCCAATAATTCTTCGTGGTGGGCCTTGCTCGGATGGGTCGGGATCTTCGGTGCGTTGATGATCCTGTCGTTTTACAGCGTGGTCTCCGGATGGATGGTGGACTATTTTTGGCAATATCTCGTAAAGGGCGTGCAGGTCAATACGCCGGAAGAAACAAGGGTGGCTTACGAGGCCATGATGGCCGATCCCCGACGCCTGGTTTTTTGGCACACCGTTTTCATGGTTCTTACCGCGGGCGTTGTGGCACGGGGCGTGGTCAGCGGGATTGAGATCGCCAACAAGATCATGATGCCGCTGCTTTTCCTGATCCTGATCTTGCTGACCTTGTGGGGTGCGGTGGCAGGCGACATGCCGGCGGCGTTGCGTTTCATGTTCAACCTCAAAATCGAAGCGGTCAAGCCCGGTGTCGTCATCGATGGAATGGGTCATGCCTTTTTCTCGTTGAGCCTTGGGATGGGTGCCATCATGGCCTATGGTTCCTATGTCGACAAACAAACGAACATCGGGCACACCTGTTTATGGATCGCGGTAGTCGGCGCGCTCATCGGGTTGCTTTGCGGGGCAGCCATCTTTTCGCTGACTTTCGGTTATGGGCTGACGCCTTCCACCGGGCCGGGCCTCATCCTCCAGACCTTGCCGCTGGCATTCTCCGACATGCCCGGCGGGCGGGTGTTCGCTATATTCTTCTTTCTTCTCGTCATTTTTGCCGCCTGGACATCGTCCATTTCACTGCTGGAGCCTTTCGTTTCCTGGCTCACCGAACGGTTCGGCATCCGCCGTGCCTTTGCTGCATGGGGGACAGCGTTGCCGGTATGGCTGCTTGGGGTGGCTGTTTGCCTGTCGTTCAACGAATGGGCGGAGTTCAAGGTTCTTGGTCGCATCCTTTTCGAAGTGCTGGATCAACTCGCTACACGCTTTATGATGCCGCTCTCTGGGCTTGCCATCGCCATCTACGTTGGCTGGAGGCTTGGCAAGGTGATCGTCGTGGACGAGATACAACTGAAACAGCGCACGTTCACCCTGTGGTTCAATGTGTTGCGCTTTGTCGTGCCGGTTGGTATCACGTTGGTATTTCTTTACGAATTGGTTTTGCGGGACTGGTTTGGATAAGGTTGCGCTGATAATGAAAAAAGTTTTGTCAGGGGTGCTGTTTTTTATATGCCTCATCAATGCAAATTGGGCGTTTGCGTGGAAGTGCGGGTTGAAATTGGATGAGTTCGTCATGTTCCTGCCGGGGTTTGCCGTGGAACAGGTGGACGGCTTCTTCACTGTCAATGTCGATGCCTGGGTATTCGAGGAAGAGTCGAGGCGCCTTGCCGCTTCTGCGCTGGCCTCATGGATGGAGGTTGACCTCGATAAATTGTCTCCCGAGCAAAACGCCACGTTTGCCGAAAGGACACACTATTTCCGCACGGGCTCTGAAAGCGGCAGGTGCCTCCGGGTGCGGTTGGCCGACCAGGTTTTCACGCTACCGCGTACCACTACCTCCGGGCGCACGCATGGCAAATTGAGCGTCGGGCGCGAGCAGGTCAAATGGCAGGGAGATACTGGGGTCGGCTGGATTGGTTGGACGCTGGAAGCCCCTGGCCATCCGCTGCATGGGCAGGAAGGCCGCGCCTTGGTCATTCCGGCGGAAGGGGTTTCCATCGTCAGCGACATTGACGACACCATCAAGATTTCAGATGTCCGGAACAAAAAAGCCCTGATGCGCAACACCTTCGTGAAACCTTTCCGGGCGGTTCCCGGTATGGCAGAGTGGTATCAGGAAATGGCGCGCAATGAGCATCAGGCGTCTTTCCATTACCTGACTGCTTCGCCCATTCAGCTTTATCCGGCGTTATCGGGGTTCCTGAAAGAGGCGCAGTTTCCAGAGGGCGTCCTTCATCTGCGTGAATCTACGTCGTGGCGCACGTTGCATGCCAAACGGCATGCCAGCATCGCGCACAAGAAAAATGCCCTTACCCGCCTGTTGACGGCTTATCCCCAGCGCAAATTCATCCTGGTTGGCGATTCCGGTGAAAACGACCCTGAAATTTACGCCGATATTGCTCGCAGCTACCCAGGGCGGGTTCTCGCCATCCACATCCGTAACGTTACCGGTGAAAATCGCACCGCCCCGCGCTATCGGCAAACCTTTGCCGGGATCGACTCGCAAACGTGGCATATCCGGGATTGAGCAAGAAGAGCCTTTATGAAGAGCGAAACGAAGCCTGTCACATTGGACGACATTGCCGTCGGGAACCGTTACCTGAGCCGGGAATTCCCGCTCAATACGGCGCAAATCAAGAATTTCGCCCGCGATTTCGACCCGCAGCCCTTTCACCTGGATGAAACCGCTGCCGCACAGTCCTTTTTTGGGGGGCTCGCCGCCAGCGGCTGGCACACGGCGGCAATGACCATGCGCTTGATGGTGGAAAGCATCCCCTTTATGGGTGGCCTCATTGGCGCGGGCGTCGAAATTTCCTGGCCACGCCCAACCCGTCCTGGCGACGTGTTGCGTGCCGAAAGCATCATCATCGGCATTGCGCCATCCAAATCTAGGCCCGACCGGGGGATCGTCACCTTGCAAACCGACACGTTCAACCAGGATGGCGAACAGGTGCAGAAGCTGGTGTCGAAGTTGCTGGTGTTTCGGCGTGGGGCGGTGTGAAAAAAGTGCTCCCATGAATTTCATTGACCTCCCCCAAATGATTTCCGCCTCCGGCAGTGTGATGCTGCCGGGCTCCAAGAGCATTTCCAACCGTGCGTTGCTCCTAGCCGCGCTTGCGGAAGGGGAAACGGAATTGCGGGTCTTGCTGGATTCCGACGACACGGTACGGATGCAGGAGGCACTTCACGCGTTAGGTGTGGAGATGTCGGCGGCAGGCGAGGACGGTTTGCAGGTGACAGGCTGCGGTGGAAGGTTTCCCGTGCGCCAGGCGGAGCTTTTCCTCGGCAATGCGGGGACGGCTTTCCGATCCCTGACTGCCGTGTTGGCTTTTGCGGGCGGGGAGTACGTGCTAAAGGGCGTGCCCCGGATGCACGAGCGGCCTATCGGCGATTTGGTCGACGCGCTCGTTGTTTGTGGGGCAAACGTTAGCAGCCTTGAAAAGGAGGGTTTCCCACCGCTTTCGATCCGTCCTGCCGTCATCCGTCCTGGTAGCGTGGTGAAGATTCGCGGGGATGTGTCCAGCCAGTTTCTGAGTGGTCTTTTGATGGCGTTGCCGCTTGCCGGGGCGCAAGTGACAGTAGAAGTCGAAGGTGAGCTGATTTCCAAACCCTATGTCGATATGACGTTAAACCTGATGGCGCGCTTCGGCGTGACTGTAGGACGGGAAGGCTGGCGGGCGTTTTCGGTTCCTGCCGGGGCGCGTTATCGCTCGCCGGGTCTCTATCGGGTGGAAGGCGACGCTTCGTCGGCTTCTTATTTTCTCGCCCTCGGGGCAATCGGCGCGAGCGCAGGGAACCCCGTCCGGGTGATTGGTGTAGGGAAGGGCGCGATCCAAGGGGATGTGCGTTTCGCAGACGCGCTGACGTCCATGGGGGCGACGGTAGAAGTGGGGGACGACTGGATTTCCGCCGCCCGACCTGCCGACGGTAAGCCGCTTACGGGGATTCATCTGGATTGCAACCATATTCCCGACGCGGCCATGACGCTGGCCGTGGTGGCGCTATTCGCGCAAGGGGAAACCACGCTCGCCAACATCGCCAGTTGGCGGGTG
>WQYV01000015.1 GCA_009781085.1 Betaproteobacteria bacterium | reverse complement strand
GTCTTCCGCGATGGCGTCCGGCGGCGGCGGAGGCGTGGGCAAGGCCAGTTTTGGGGCATTGTCCTTCTCGCACCACTTTGACAAGTCCTCGCCCAACCTTTTCCAGTATTGCGCCGCAGGCAAGCATATCCCGAAAGTGCTGGTGTCGGTCTACAAGTCCGGCGGCGGGCAGCAGGAATACATCCTTATTACGCTGGAAGACGTGCTGATTACGGGTGTCGACCCATTCGGCTCCGAGGGAGCCGAATGGGTCGAATCCGTCAATATGTGCTATTCCAAAATCAAGATCGAAGCCAAAGAGCAAGACAAGGGCGGCAGCATGCTGGCCACGGTCACGGGCGGTTGGGATGTCAAGCAGAACAAGGCTGTCTGAAGGGAGCAAAAAATGATTACCCGAAGTGCCCTTTGGGGGGCAGCGGTTCAAGGTGTCTGGTGTTTAGTCCACTCAAGCGGGAGAGGGGAGTAATAGAACACCCTATTTTTCGGCCACAACCGTCAATAACGGCGATTCAAACATGGCTTGCGGGGAAATGACGGTTTCTTCCAGTGGTATGTTGTTGCCGTAACGTTCTTGGATTTTTTGTTTGACTGCCGGTGCGTTGAGGTTGAATTCCCTGATTTTCTGCAATTTCCCGATTTGTATGCCGAGTGCGCGGTCGTAGATTTTCCAGACCAGTTCCGAGCAATAGATGCGCTCGTCCGACCATTCGAAAGTTAGGTCGTAAGGTTTACCGGTGAATGTTTCGGCCGTTTTGCGTAGTTTTCCCAAGGCTTCCGGCGTCAGGTTCTGTTGGGCGGTTTTCAAGCGCTTGACTACGTAGTGCCTATTTGTGCCACGGGCAATCCATTCGGTCAGCGGGGTATATACCACCTTGGCAGACGCTTCAAAAACATAAGGTTTGCCCTGCCGGAACAGGATGATGCCCATGTGGCTGTAGCGCGATCCGGTTGCCTGCTGTATGGCTTGGCTTTGCACTGAACGCGAGGTGTGAAAAATGATGTCGCCTTCATCGACGGCGGGCTGCGTCTGCGCGCAACCGTTAATGCTGAAGCAGGTGAGGAAAAAAAAACCTGTTGCCGTCTGGATACAGGTAAGCCACGGCAATAGGCGAAAGCAACCCATATTTGCCCCTGATCAGGGGAGGGGTTGGGAAGCGATGCGTAATTGTCGAAAAACAATTATTCCGGCAATCGCTAGATCTCCCAAAAACCCTCCCTCGCCAGGTTTCCCCTCTCCTAGTTTTTCTTCCTGATGATTTCCGCTTCGTCGTTGTTGGCGATGCCAGCCGCGTTGGCCTCATCGGTATCGATGTGGAACTCGCGGAAATGGGGTTCGCCTGAACGGATGAGCACGTCTTCAAAAATCAGCGGCCTTTTGCCGTAGGTTTTGACATCGACGAGATCCTTGTCTTGGACCCCTGCTTCCTTGGCCTGCTCCGGCGAGAGGTGGATGTGGCGCAAGGCCACGATCACGCCGGATTTCAGTTCGACTTCACCCTTGGGGCCAACGAGCTTGACACCCGGGGAACCCTCCAATTTGCCGGATTCCCGCACAGGTGGATCGATGCCAAGCACACGCGCATCCGTCAGGGAGAACTCGACCTGCGTTTGTGGACGGGTTGGACCGATGACACGCATGTTCTTAAACGAACCTTTGGGACCGATGACGTCGACCTGTTCGTGCGCGGCGTATTGCCCTGGTTGCACGAGGGGTTTGTACGACGTGAGCTTATAACCCTCGCCGAACAGTGCCGCCAGGTCTTGCTCGGACAGGTGCAAGTGCTTGTTCGAGATGCCGATAGGAACTTTGTAGCCCATGAATTCCTCCGTGAAAGTTTATTACAGCTTCAAGATTTCGGCGGTGTAGCGGGCGATTAGGCCCTCTTCGTTGGTTGGTACGACACAGACGGCAACGCGGCTCTTTGGGCTGTCGATGCGTAGTTTGCTTTCGTTGTTGGCTGCTAGGTCGATGTCGATGCCAACCCAGGCCGAGAGGGCACAGACACGTTCGCGGATGGCAACAGCATTTTCACCAATGCCGCCGGTAAAGACCAACGCATCGATCCCGCCCGCCGCTGCCGCGAGCGAACCCACTTCGCGGGCAATCCGGTAACAGAAAAGATCGACCGCCTCGCGGGCTTCGGAGGTGTCCGAAGACAGCAGGGCGCGCATATCCTGGCTAATCCCAGAAACGCCTAAGAGGCCCGATTCCTTGTACAGCAACTGGGTGAGCGACTTGTAGTCCATGCCTTTCTGGTCGATCAGATAGAGCAGGACGCCAGGGTCGATGGAGCCGCAACGGGTTCCCATGAGCAGCCCGTTGAGGGTGGAAAAGCCCATCGTCGTGGCCACGCCAATGCCGTTGCGCACGGCAGCCATCGAGGAACCGTTACCAAGGTGGGCGATGACGATCCCGCCTTTGGCCTTTTCCCCAATAACTTGGGGCAGGGTGCGGGTTATGTAATCGTAGGAAATGCCGTGGAAGCCGTAGCTCTTGATGCCGCCCTTCGTGAGGGCGCGCGGCAGGCCGTAGATTTGCGCGACTTCCGGATTGTGCCGGTGAAAGGCGGTGTCAAAACAGGCAATTTGCGGTACATCAGGCAGCAGTTTAAAAATCTCCCCTACCGGGCGCAGGTTATGCGGTTGGTGCAATGGCGCAAGGGGGATGAGGGTTTCGAGTTTGGCCAAGCTAGTGGCATCGAGCTTGATCGGGACACTGTAGTCTTCCCCGCCATGTACTACGCGGTGGCCTGCGGCAGAAATTTTCAATTCTGGCGCATTGGTTTCGAGCCAGCGGAACAGGTAAGTAAGGGACGCTTTGTGTTGTTCGTTCAAGTCGCCCGTGAGGGCGATCTCCTCTTTATAGCGTTTGCCTTCGGATGTTTTGGCAGAAAGCTGTGGGGTGGCTCCAATGCCTTCGATCTGGCCCGAAAGGGCCGGATGCTCGGCCAGCACAGGTTCTAGCGGGAAGATAGCGAATTTCAGGCTCGACGAACCTGCGTTGAGGACGAGAATGGATTTCATGTGAGTGCCTCCCTTTTTATGATGGTCGATCTCCGTGCGACGGTACATGATAATGCACGCATTTGCACGGTGCATGCGTGTTCAACGGGTACTGCTTTACAGGTACTACAATAACTCTGCTGCGATGCTACCTGTCAGCATACCGGAAAGATGTTCAAATATGTTTGAAAATCGATATGGGGGAAGTTTTCTGTCACCCCCTTAATAGGAGGGAACTTTCTCCGTCACGCCCTCTGAGGTCAGTTCACAAGTTCAGAAAGGGGAAGCGCGCCACGGTAGCGGGTAAGCGGGTTCGCTAGGTGCTAAAATTGCCAAGTTTTTTCTTGAGATACTCATGGAAGTCGTGATTCTTGCCGCTGGGCAGGGCAAACGCATGCGTTCTGTTTTGCCAAAGGTATTGCAACCGCTTGCGGGTCGCCCGTTGCTTGCCCATGTGCTGTCGAGTGCCCGCGCCCTTGGGGCACGGCAGATTTGCGTTGTTTACGGCCATGGCGGCGAGGCGGTACGCTCCCGGCTCAATGCGCCAGATGTCGTTTGGGTGGAGCAAAGCCAGCAACTCGGGACGGGGCATGCAGTACAACAGGCTATGCCATGTTTGTCCGATGAATCGCAGGTGTTGGTGCTCTACGGCGATGTGCCCCTGATCGGTGCGCATACGCTCACGCGCTTGATGGATGCGGCAGGACGGGATCGGTTGGCACTGCTCACGGTCAAACTTGATGATCCGGTAGGATATGGGCGTATCCTGCGCGATGGCGCAGGCCGCGTGACGCGCATCGTTGAAGAGAAAGACGCAACGTCTGACGAGCGCCACGTGCACGAAGTCAATACCGGTATCCTCGTTGCGCCTGCGGCCAAGTTGCGCGACTGGCTTGATCGCATCGGTAACGACAACGTCCAGGGCGAGTATTACCTGACCGACATCATCGGCCTTGCAGTTAGCGATGGCGTGGAAGTTGCCACGGTTGCGCCCGATGATGTCTCCGAAACGCTTGGGGTCAACAGTAAAGAGCAACTGTCCGCCCTTGAACGGATGTTCCAGGCGTCCGTGGCGCACAGGCTCATGGATGCCGGGGTGACGCTCATCGACCCAGCGCGGCTCGACGTGCGCGGCGAACTTGTTTGCGGG
This sequence comes from Betaproteobacteria bacterium, assembly GCA_009781085.1. GTDB lineage: Bacteria > Pseudomonadota > Gammaproteobacteria > Burkholderiales > Rhodocyclaceae > WRNU01. The sequence continues at coordinate 33,839 of WQYV01000015.1, read as the reverse complement.
TGCGATGTCGAGATTGACGTTAATTGCGTATTTGAAGGGCGGGTCGAATTGGGTGACGGTGTTGCCGTAGGCGCGAACTGCGTACTTCGCGATGTCCGGATTGGCAACGGGACGCGCATAGCGCCGTTTTCGCATCTCGATGGCACGGCGACGGGTCAAGCGTGCGTACTGGGTCCCTTTGCCCGTACCCGGCCCGGGACCGTGCTTGCCAATGGCGTGCATATCGGCAATTTCGTCGAGATCAAGAACAGCAACATTGCCGACGATTCCAAGGCCAACCATCTATCGTATATCGGCGATGCAGATGTAGGGATGCGGGTCAATATCGGCGCGGGAACCATCACCTGCAATTACGATGGGGCCAACAAATACCGCACCGAGATCGGCGACGATGCGTTCATCGGTTCCGATACCCAACTGGTTGCGCCCGTGCGGGTTGGCCAGGGCGCAACGCTTGGGGCAGGAACGACACTTACGCGCGACGCGCCGCCCGGCCAGCTTACGGTGTCGCGTGCCCGGCAGCAAAGTCACGCGGGCTGGGCACGGCCCGCCAAAAAGAGCGGCGAGTGATCTATCTGTTGGAGAGACTGCATGTGCGGCATCGTTGTTGCTAACGCTTCCCGGAATATCGTCCCCGTACTCATCGAGGGTTTGAGCAGACTCGAATATCGCGGTTACGATTCTGCCGGGCTGGCCGTGGTCGATGGGCAGGGCGAAGGCTCCAGCGCGCTCGTCCGGCTGCGGGCCTGCGGCCGTGTCGCCGAACTGGCATCGAAGGTCGGCTCCAGCCACCTGTCGGCTTCCCTCGGCATTGCTCATACGCGCTGGGCGACGCATGGTGTACCGTCGGAGCGCAATGCACATCCGCATCTGTCGGAAGGCGTGGCTGTGGTGCATAACGGTATCATCGAAAATTTCGAGTCGATCCGCGCTGGGTTGCAGGCACATGGCTATGTGTTCGTCTCCGATACCGATACCGAGGCCATTGCGCATCTGATCCACCATAAGCTGCAAAGCGTGCCCGACCTGTTTGAGGCTGTGCGCCTGGCAGTGAGCGAACTGGAAGGCGCTTACGCGATTGGGGTCCTCGCAGGTTCCGACTCTGCGCGGGCGGTGGTGGCGCGGCACGGTGCGCCCCTGCTGTTGGGGGTCGGCGAAGATGGGATGTACGCGGCTTCCGATGTCGCGGCCTTGCTCCAGGTGACGCGCAAGGTGATTTACTTGGAAGAGGGCGACATTGCCGAGCTTTCCCGCGAGGCCATCCGCATCGTGCGTGCGAATGGCGAGCCCGTGGAACGTCCGGCGCATCTTTCCAGCCTCGTGGCCGAAGCGGTGGAACTTGGCCCCTACCGGCATTTCATGCAGAAGGAAATCTTCGAGCAACCGCAGGCCATCTCGAATACGTTGGGGTTGGTTTTGGGAAACCATTCGGTTCCGGAGGAAATTTTTGGGGAGCGGGCTGCCGAGGTGTTTGCTGGGGTGCGCCGGGTACAGATTCTGGCGTGTGGAACTAGCTATCACGCTGGGCTGGTAGCGCGTTACTGGCTGGAAGCGATTGCGGGGTTGCCCGTTTCGGTAGAAATTGCCAGCGAATACCGCTACCGCAAGCCGGTGGCCGATCCCAGCACGCTGGTGGTGGCGGTATCCCAGTCGGGCGAGACGGCCGATACGCTGGCTGCGCTTAAATATTCGCGCGAACTGGGGATGGAACGCACGTTAGCCATCTGCAACGTACCGGAATCGGCCATTGCGCGTGAAGCGGCCCTGCGGTTCATTACCCGTGCGGGGCCTGAAATCGGTGTAGCTTCGACCAAGGCATTTACCACGCAACTCGTGGCTTTTGCATTGCTGACACTGGCATTGGCCAAACGCAACGGGTGCCTGTCCGTGAGTGAGGAAGAAAAACACCTGGCCGCGCTCTGCCATTTACCGGCTGCGGTGCAAAAAGTGCTCGAACTCGAACCGGAAATCGAACGCTGGGCCGAACGTTTTGCGAACAAGGAGCACGCGCTGTTCCTCGGGCGCGGCCAGCACTGGCCGATTGCGATGGAAGGCGCGCTCAAACTTAAAGAGATTTCCTATATCCACGCGGAGGCGTATGCCGCAGGCGAACTCAAGCATGGGCCGCTTGCGCTCGTCGATGAACGGATGCCGGTCATCGCGGTGTCACCCGCCGATGACCTGCTCGAAAAACTCAAATCCAACTTGCAGGAAGTGCGCGCCAGAGGGGGCGAGCTTTACGTATTTGCTGATGACGATTGCGGGATTGCCGCCTCGGAAGGCATACATATCATGCACATGCCCGAGCATTATGGCATGTTGTCCCCGGTGCTGCACGTCGTTCCGTTGCAGTTGCTTGCTTACCATGTGGCCTTGGTGCGGGGTACGGATGTCGATAAGCCGCGTAATCTCGCCAAAAGCGTTACGGTCGAATGATGATGCACAGCTTAGGGACAATGCCGTGGTGCGTTGAGTGCAGTAGTAGGCGATAATGACGAACTGCGTCAAAACGGACATGCCTAATGAAGTGTGTTGATGATTTCCGCCTGCGGCTCGGTTCGCACGAGTTGGTTCCGATCGTGGTGGGTGGCATGGGGGTCGACATTTCGACTTCCACGCTGGCCGTCGAAGTAGCGCGCTTGGGCGGTATCGGCCATATTTCGGATGCAATGGTGCATACTGTCACTGACCGGCGTTTTCACACGCACTACGTCAAGGATCGGCTCAAGCGGTATAAGTTCAACGTCGGCAACCTCGACAAGTCAGTAGCGCAATTCGACCTTGGCCTGCTCGCCGAGGCGACGCGGCTGCATATCGGTAGCACGATGGAAGCTAAGCGCGGCTCTGGCTTGGTGTTCATGAACTGCATGGAAAAGCTAACCATGAACAACCCGCGTGAAACCCTGCGGGTCAGGCTGCGCTCGGCAATGGATGCGGGCATTGACGGCATCACTTTGGCCGCTGGCTTGCATTTGAGTTCCTTTGCGTTGATCCAGGATCATCCGAGGTTCCACGACGTCAAACTAGGCATCATCGTTTCATCTTTGCGTGCGCTCCAGCTTTTCCTGAAAAAGAATGCCCGTGGCAGCGGCAGGTTGCCCGATTACATCGTGGTCGAAGGCCCTTTGGCAGGCGGGCACCTTGGTTTCGGGGAAGAAGACTGGATGAAATATGATCTCGCAACCATCCTGGTGGAAATTCAGGACTGGCTGCACGCCGAAAAACTCGATATCCCGTTAATTCCCGCTGGGGGGATTTTCACTGGCGGCGATGCAGCGAAATTCCTGGAGCAGGGGGCTGCCGCCGTGCAGGTGGCGACCCGATTTACCGTCACACGGGAATGTGGTTTGCCGGACGACGTGAAGCAGGCTTATTTCCGAGCGAACGAAGACCAGGTCGTCGTCAATAACGTTTCACCGACAGGATATCCGATGCGGATGCTCAAAGGATGCCCCGCGCTAGGTAGCGGCGTACGTCCCAATTGCGAGGCGTTTGGTTATCTGCTCGATGCTTCCGGGCATTGTCAGTACGCGGAAGCCTGGGAACGTGAGAAAGCGAAATTGCCGGAAGGGGAAAAACCTAAAATATGGGATAAAACTTGCCTGTGTACGCATATGCGTAATTTCCACTGCTGGACGTGTGGACACTTTGCATGGCGCCTTAAAGAGACAAGTTTACGGGAATCGGATGGCAATTACCGTCTTTTGAGTGTCGAGCACGTATTCCACGACTATCAGTATAGTGTCGGTGAACAGATAGAATTGCCTTCTCGGGATTGAATGAAAAAGTTTTTATTTTTTACCCAAAGAGAACACGCATTGAGGTGCTAGAATATCAATTCCGGTGTTCTACGATTCAGCGAAAATGACGGCGGATTGGAGTAGGAATAACAATGTGCTGGGAGTCCTGGAACAGGCGGGCAAAGCCGTTGTGTTTGCCGATTTGACTGGCAGTACAAAGCTGTTTGAGTCCCAGGGCAATACCATTGCGACCCAAGTGGTGACTCGCTGTACCCAAATGCTCGGCAGGCATTTCACCCAAGCGGGTGGGCGTGTCGTCAAATTCCTTGGCGACGGGCTACTGGTGTTGTTCGACCAAGGCGAAGATGCCGTCGAGGCCGCGTCTCATACCCGCGATGTGCTCTACGAATGCAACATGGAGCATATTGACAGTACGAATACGCCTTTGGGGCTCAAGATTGGAATCGAATTTGGTTCAGTCATTGAACAGCGCGGGGATTGTTACGGTGACGCGGTCAACGTCGCAGCCCGTCTCGGCGACCGTGCTGAGTCCAACGAGATACTTCTTGGCGAATCCTTATACACCCGCTTGCCCGGATCGAAGCGCATGCTTTGCACGGGCATCGACCGTATCGCCATCAAGGGCAAGGCTGGGCTGTTCAAGGTGTGGCGGTTCGATTGGCGTCACACCGCCGAAACCACAATCACCGGCCCGCTCAACCTGCTCAATGAACACTCGTCAACCCAAAGAGCCAATCTCGACGTAAATGGTCGCCATGTACAGATTTTGCCCATAAACGGCGCACTCGTCATTGGCCGTAGCGAAAGTTGCGGGCTGGTTATCGACGACAGGCGGGTGTCGCGGCGACACGCCCGCATCGAGTGGATTGGCGGGCAGTGCACGCTGACGGATTTTAGTACCAACGGAACCTGGGTTAAATTTGGCCGCGAGGCCGAACTGGTGATATTGAAGCGAGATAATTGCGTGCTACATGGGCATGGCATGATCGGCTTGGGAGCTGCTCCCGGAGACTTTACTTCTTCGACGTTCAGTTTTCAGATCGTCAACGACGAGGAGTGACCCCCATCAGCGGTGGTTATCCTCTGCGTTGGCTCCTTCCCGCGGTAAGTGCTTTGCTGCCTTCCGGGTCATGAATGCAAGCAGCGCGACGGTGGCGAGCAAAACGCCCTATAGGATGTAGCGGCGAGTCCGTTCCTTCAGCGGCAAAGCTGGCTTTTCCTGCGGTAGGGGTTCCACGATGGAGGGAATGATGGGGGCGTTTGCCGGTGGTGGCTGCGCTCCGCCAACTTGCGCCGTTGCCAGGTATGGATTGTTCCCGACCAGCAGCCGCGCAAGCGGGATACTGGCGTCCGTGGCTCGGGCATTGCCTACCGCAAGAAAAAACGGTGAGGTGCCACGCGCAAGGAAAGTTATCGCCTCTGGCCGCCAGCCCACCGACAGAAGCGGCGTGCCGCCGAATTCTGGGCTTTCTGTGCCAGTGCCGCCCGTGCTGCCATTGCGGGTATCGCTTTCCGCGGCAATCCTTCAGAAACGATCCCGATTCGAGGCAACCCAAGCCCGTCTCTAGAGCGGTTTTGGTTCAAGTGGATACAAAACCCCCCTCTCCCACTTGTGGGAGAGGGTGCCCTGAAGGGGCGGGAGAGGGCAATGAATGTACAGGCTTAAATCGAAAACGCTCTAAATCGGCGTGGTACAAAAAATCCGGGCAGGTCACACGGGCGTGTAGTACTTCATGCCCCACGCGGAGCCGACGCCGAGCGTGAACACGAATCCCAACAGGTTGAGCGGGCGCCAAGCGCGGAACCAGGCAATACCGAGCAAGGGGATGTTTATTTGGATGCTTGCGATTCAAGACCATTTGAAAATAAAGGAGTCCCCCTGGTTGCGGCTGACTGTGGCGACTTCTTCAAAGTCGTCAGCTACATCGCAAAAAACATCGATGAGCATCGGGTCGAAATGTTTACCTTTCCCGTTCAGAATAATTGATTTTGCTACGTCAAGTGGCATTTCTTCTTTGTAGGGGCGCGAAGAAATTAATGCGTCGTAAACATCGGCAATGGCCATCAATCGGCCTTGCAAGGGGATATCCTCGCCAGCCAACCCATTCGGATAGCCCGTGCCATCCCATTTTTCGTGGTGATAACCCGCGAAACGCTTGGCATGATAGAGAAAACTGTCTTCATGGGTTTCATGTTCGATTCTTTCAATCGCGGCCACGCCACGTGCAACGTGTGTTTTCATGATTTCGAATTCTTCTGGTGTCAGTTTGCTGGGTTTATTCAGGATGGTGTCGCTGATGGTGATTTTGCCCACATCGTGGAGCTGCGCTGAAGGAATCAGAAAAGTCAAATCCCATGATGAGAGTTCTTCGAGATAAATACCATCTTTCAACATTTTTTTAACCAAGATATCCAGATATTGCTGTGTGCGTGCAATATGGCCTCCAGTTTTACGGTCGCGAAATTCAACGAGTTCTGCCACAACATTCAAAATGGCAAATTGCATTTGAATAACTTGCTTGGCCTTTTGATTTACATTGTGTACAAGGTTAATATTAAAACTTTTCAACTCCTTTTCCTGGGTAGCAATGAGCAGGTGATTTTTGATCCGACGCAGCAGCAGTGCTGGGGGAAAAGGTTTGGTGATGTAGTCGATTGCACCAAGCGAGAGCCCTTCCAGCTCGCTTTTTTCATCGTAGCGGGAAGTTACAAAGATAACCGGAATCCCAGATAAACGTTTATCGGATTTTAATTTTTTGATAGTTTCATAACCGGTTACCCCAGGCATTTCAATATCGAGTAGGATAAGGTCGGGTGTAATTTTTTCCAATAGATTGAATAAAATTGTACCCGAAGTTAAGGCATAGGTATCATAATGCTCGCGGAGAATGTTGCGGGCAACGTTCAAGTTGGTCACGTTGTCGTCGACTATTACGATTATTTGCCGGGCAGGGGTTAGCCTGTTTTGTTCCATCATTTTCTACCCTCTGTGGTTTCGTACTTTCGCCGCGCAAGCCGTTCGTGTATAGCTAAAAACTCCATTTGGTTAACTTTTTCATGTAACCAAGTAATTAATTCTGCTTGTGTTTCATATTTGAAACATTCAAGCGATTTCATGATTTCTTCCAGCTCATCTATTTTGAAATTTGCGGCAGCTTCTTCCATTTGATCTAATAGTGACTCATTAGGCGCATGCTGGCTCGATTTTTCATTTGTTTCTACCGTATAGATTTTGAGTAGATTGGAAAGAGAGTTTAAAAGTTTTTTGGTATTTTCGACGAAAAATGGGGCATTACGCTGCACGAGTTGAAAATTACCCGTCCTGGCGGCATATTCCAATCCTTCGGACTGCTTACCGATTTCATTGGCTCCGATGCAGTAACTGCTGCCTTTGATGCCATGAACGTGGATCATGTAATCGGCAAGTGTCTCCTCGGTAACACTGGATATTTTGGGAATGAGATGTGTCATGTTTTCGACATACGAACGAATAACCGAAAGGTAGGCATCCCTATCTTTGGTATAGTAGTTCAATTCGGTTTGCCAATCGATACCTTCGATTTGTGGGAGTTCCTCCTTGTAAGCTTGCCCGGTATTGCCGGGTTTTTGTTCTGCTTCGGTGTTGCCTGTGGGTGTGGAACTGGTAGAAGTGCTGTCCTTTTGTTCTAAATCTTCGTTGCACACCCATTGGCGGAGGACGGTATCTATTTTTTTGATATCAATTGGTTTTTTCAGGAAAGCCTGGAAACCTTTCTCAAGGAACATTTTTCCGTCATCGTCGGTTTCGTCACCCGTCAGGGCAATAATGGGGACGTTCCTGGCGTAATCGCTATCGATTTCTTCACGGATGATGCGGACAGTTTCTATGCCATCCATACCCGGCATCATGTAATCCATGAAAATGGCATCATATCTAACTATGTGATTGCGTATGCGTTCAATTGCTTCAATGCCGCTAGTGACACAATCGACTTGCATTCCGTAGGGCTTCAGGATGCCCTTGGTAAAGTGGAGGTTGGTTACTATATCGTCTACGATAAGTACTCTAGCATATGGCATTGCAATTCGCATAGAATTTTTAATTTCCATTGTGCTTGCCTTTATGTCGTCTGGTCATCATGGAATGTTTTCCTGATGCTGCTGGGAGAGCGTTACCGTGCACTGCAACAGTGCAATCACAAAAACGACTAAATGTCAATTAGTGAGAATGCGATATTCAGTAGCTATTCTTACCAATGCCCGCCCCTAGTGTCGTGACCTTTGACACGACAAAGGCATCATAGGCAGTGATTTTCCTTTATGTTTGCAAAAATGCGCAAACTCCCTCGCGGCGTCCCCAAAGGCCACCCCCAAGAGGTTGAGTCGGCTTATTTACCGTCGTTGGTTGTCGGGTGTGGTGTGTACTGGAGGGCAGGGGGATCTGTGTTGGGGGCGGGGTTTTTCGTTTGAATTTCTAGTAGGGCGTTGAGCGCCCGTACGTCTTCTTCGCCCAGGGCACCGATGGAAGCTTTCAGTTGCAATTGAGACAGTAGGGTGTCGTAGCGTGCACGCGCAAGTTTTTGCACGGTATCGGCGAGTTGGCTTTGAGCGTTGAGGACATCGATATTGATGCGTACGCCTACCTTGTAACCTAGCTGATTGGCTTCGAGTGACGAGGTAGACGATATTTTTGCCGCCTCCAGCGCCTGTATCTGTGCCATACCGCTGGTGACGCCAAGGTAGGCCTCACGCGCCGCCAGCGCTGCCGCACGCCGGGCTTCTTCGAGGTCGGAGTCGGCTTTGACTCTGAGCGCTGCCGTTTCGCGCACACGGGACGAGACGTATCCTCCTTGGTAAAGCGGCATGTCAAACTGCACGCCAACCATGTTGCCTTCGGTACGTTCGGCCAAAATCGAAGGGAGGGTGTTGCGGGTACGGCTTGCCACTAAATCTAGCGTTGGTAAATGGCCGGCACGTGCGCGCTGATATTCGCGCGCCGCAATTTTGCAAGTCAGCGTTTGAACCTGTACGCCGTAGTTGCCTTTTTCAGCAGCATCTACCCACGCATCGATGTTGTTTGGTTCTGGATGGGAAAGCATGACACCGGGTTTGAGACCCGCCAGTTCTTCAGGCGTGTGCCCGATGATGCGGGCCAATGTTTCGAGCGCCACATCGAGGGTGTTACGGACAGCAATTTCCTGCGCCGAGGCTAGGTCGAAACGGGATTGCGCTTCGTGCACATCTGTCACCGTGACCGTGCCAACCTTGAAACTGGTGCGCGCCAGTTCAAGTTGCTCAGCGGCCGCAGTGCGTAATTGCACGATAGCGGCGAGCGAATCCCGGGAGTTGAGTACGTTGAAATAGGCTTCTGCTGTGCGCAGGATCAAATCCTGTGTATCTTGGCCGAGAACGCTGTCGGCCAGCTTGGTTTGTAACTCACCTTCCTTATATTGATGCCAATTTTGCATCCGGAGCAAGGGGGTGCTGAGTTGCAGCACGTAGCCGTTGCTGTTGTAGCGGCTATCTATTGTTGATAACCGTTGATTAGTGTAAGGGTCTCTTGCGGTGTACTCGATGCTGTTCCGCTGCGTATTCGCGGTGAATCCCAGCGTCGGCAACAGGGCGCTCCGCCCCTGTACGCGCTTTTCCTGGTCGGCCTCATGCTGCGCGCGCGAGGCGGCGTAACGGGCATCATTGGCAAGGGCATCGTAGTAAACCTGGAGCAGGTCAGCGGCTCCTGCTGTGCCCATCGCCAGCATAAGCGCTGCCGCCAGGCTGGCGCGACCAAGCAGGGCGTTCCCTCTCTCGTTGCTACGCGCCGCCCCTTCCTTCAAGTGGGAGAGGGGATGGTTCTTCCTCTCTCCCGTTCGCGGGGGAGGATACCCCAAAGGGGCGGCGAAGGTGAAAAATGTATACACACGAATAAAATAAAACCTAGAAGTTGAACGCAGGTGCTTGCGGGATATGGCGCAGCATCGGCACTACTGTTTCAAACAGAGGCTGCCTTAGAAGGTTATTTTTATCATCGCGTGACACGATGCATGCCTTCATCGTAGGCGGGGAACCGATGAAAGCAAAAAGCCGTCCGCCAGGTTTAAGCTGCGCGGGCAACTCTTCAGGAAGCTCGGGCAATCCGCCTGAAACGACAATTACATCGTATGGGGCTTGCGAATACCAACCTTGGGAGGCATTGCCTTCCTCTACGGTAACGTTGCCAATACCGTTGCGTGCAAGGTTATCGCGTGCAAGTCGAACTAGTTCCGGGACAATTTCGACCGTGTGGACATGGTTCGCGTTCGCCGCTAGCAGGGTGGCGAAAAAACCGCTGCCCGCGCCGATCTCCAATGCCGAGTCGACGCGGAGGGATCCGATCGCCTGGAGGATGCGCCCCTCAATGGTTGGTTTAAGCATGACTTGCCCACGGAACAGCGGGATTTCGATATCGGCAAAGGCTAAAGATCGCATCGAAGGTGGCACATAATCTTCGCGCCGTACCGTCATCAGCAACTGACAAACTCCTGGATCCACTACCCCCCAAGGGCGAACCTGCTGTTCGACCATATTGAAACGTGCGTGTTCAAAGTCCATCGGTTCTTTCCTGTAAAAATGAGGCATGACTAATGCGCTTCATGCGAAGCGATATTATTTTAGGGAAGTTCGGCATGCGCGTCACCTTTTGCGCACTTTCTTTCTTCCATCGCTACTCGCCACCCTCTTCCCGCTTGCGGAAGAGGGGGCAGAGGGAGAGGGATCTTAACCCGCCAGTGGCCCGGCAAACCCATCAAAACCGAGGTCGGTAAGGATAGCCTGCTGTTCAGGCCGGTCAATGCCTGCCGCGATTACAATGAAGCCAAGCGTGTGGGCGAGCATGACAAGACTGCGTACGAAGCTTTGGTTGCCTTCGTTCTGGTCGATATCACGCAACAGTGAGGTGTCGACTTTGAGGAAATCGAGGCCGAGGTCGTGCAGGTCGCCCAGGGCGGAGAAATGTGGACCGGCGTGCTTGATCCCGAGTTTGCTGGTAAACGGCTTGACAGCCAGACAGAAAGCACGGAAAGCGGCCGGGTTGCGCGCCGCACCCTCTTCGGGCACTTCCATCCAGAGATGTTCGACCTGGTCAGGATTTGCGCGCAGTAAGGCCATGAGTTGGGTCACAAAATGCCCATCCTGGAGCGTTTGGCTCGAAATGGTAACGGCAACAGATTCTGCCCCACTATTGATGCGGTCAAGGGCAGCTTGCACTGCAGCATAATCCATACGCCCAAGCAAGCCGAAGCGGGCGGCCCATGGAAGGAAGTCGCCAGTTTTGAATACGGCACCGTCTGCGGGCAGATCGATCACCTCTTCGTTGTGAATGAGAGCCCCCTGCATCGTGCATACTCGATGGAAGCTGGTCTGGAATGTGTTCTCGCTCAGCGCCGTTGTCAGTATTCCGCGCCATTGTTCCTGGGTGCGGGTGGGGTGTGCGTCATCACGACGCTCTTCGATCGCCAGCCCACGGTCGCCTTCCAGTTCGGCTTGAGCCAATGCCGTGTCGAGCCTGGCCAGGATAGATGCCACGGTATCGTTGCGGGAGTACGAAACAGCGGCAATTGCCAATACGAGCACTTCGGCATTCGCATGTTCATTGGCGATAGCGTGGACGCGCTTGGCCACCGACGCGGCCCATGATGGAAACTCGGCTTCGACGGGCGGTGGTGCGAGCAGGGCAAGGTCGCTGCCGTTGAGGCGCCCTCCGATACTGCCTTGGTCACTGCTGAGTGCCTGAGCCAGCGCATTGATCAGTTTGTCGGTGGCAACCCGGCCAAGGTCGCGGTTGAGTTTAATGAGCCTGCCCATGCGCAGGATGAGCAGCGCACCTTGCGCGGATGCCCCTGGGTCAGTTAGCCTGGAGGAAAAAGTGTTGAGGAATTGGCGGCGTTCAAGCAGGCCAGTGACGGCATCTTCATGTATCTGGCGGCGCAGGTTTTCGAGTCGCTGTGCTTCCTCAGCGAGCATTTGCCGCACCCGGTCGGAAAGTGCGTTCATCGCTCGCACCACCACCTTCAGTTCGGTTGTCTTGGGCTCGGGTGAAGTGATGAAACGGCGCTCGCCGATGGCCTGGGCATGTCTGACGAGGGTGCGCAGCGGCGCAGTGATCTGGCTCAACAGGATGCTGCCAAACAGGCCAGCAATAACTGCGGTGACCAGGAAGTACCACAGCAACTGGAGGGTATTGTTCCACAGCGCTTCGTAGACGTAGCTGCTGTGGCTTTGCACCGTAAGCAGGCCAAACTGATGCCAGCCATTCTGCACGTGGGATACGCCGGGATGCTCTTTGATGGATGCCAAGTTTACGAACCAGGCGGGTACGTTGTGTTCGATGGCCGTATTGGAATTAAAACGGGCAATATCCTTGCCATTTGGGTCAACGAGGCTAATTTGGTGGTAATGGCCGATATCGAACTGAACCCTGAGCATGGTGGAGACAATGCCTTCAATATCGTTGGCTACGTTGTCTGTCCCGTTGTCTGTTTTATCCTTTAACAGGGATTGTATGGACTGCGCCAGGATGTTGGCGTTATCGGAATTCTTGGTACCGAGTTGTTCTTCGAGATATTGACGCGCATTTAGCGTGCTCACCACCAAACTGCCGCCGAGGGCGAGCAGGGTGACGGCCGCGATGGCGATCCAGAGTTGTTTGATCAGAGACATGGCTGGAACTTCCGAAAGGGACCGGAGGCGCGGGACGGGGAACGGGATGGATAAATATTCATCGGTTGGCGATTTTCCGCGACGGCGGTGAGTGTTTTGCTGTCTTTGCTTTCAATTTTGTGGACTTCACGTGTTTGGAAGCAATTTTTTTCATCTTTGGGTTGGTTTGACATTTCGCTGCCACTTTTGACCATGGACGAGCCCTGGCTTTATTTCGCGATGCCAGGCGAGGTTTTAGCTTTTCCCATGAACTCAGCGGCTGTGGGTTGAATTGTGTCAGAGATGGGTCAATCCCTTCACGGCGCATGCGTTGAAGTACATCACGCCAGCGGGACAACCGTGCTGAGGAATTGGTGGACGGACCCCGCTCTTCCCCTACCCAGAGCCCTTCATGGTTGAAACTGAATACCGGGAAAAGGTCAGCGCGGCGTTTGGCTGGAAGAATTGCATCAGTCAGGTTGTCCAGGATCAATGGGTCGTCCGTGGGAGCCTCAAAGTAGCTCAATACCATGTGTGCCACGGTTCTTGACCCCATGCGCGCACGGACGTACACCAGCCGCAATTTCTGCACGGGAACATCCATCAGCAGCAGAGAGATGTATTTTGCGATGGCGTAGTCTTCGCAGTCGCCCATTCCCTTGCCGAAGACCTCTAACGGGGTTGTCCAGTAGTCTTCCACTCCCCATACGGCCTCGTCGTCTGCATAGATGATGCGGTCGTTGACAAAAGCGTTGATGCGTTCAAGTTTAATGGTGTTGGGTTGTGTCCGATTTTTATCGATCAAGGTGCGCCAAGCTTTGATTGTGGTTGCGGCCTTTTGCCCGTATTCCGCTGCAGCCAGTCGCTCCATGTGATCAAAGTCGGTGGCCGCATTGGCGGCTCCCTGTAGGCCGAGGAGAAAAACCACAACAAACCCGATCATCCACACTGTCCAGGAGGATGGTGGATAACGCTGGGAATGAGCAGGCGCACCGCAAATCTGCCCTTGGATCGTTGTTATAGCCATTGTTCGTGATATATGGCAAACATATAACCCTTGCATCTTCACCCATTCGGATACCAAGGCGAGTGATACGCTTCACGCGCTGGTTGGCAAGGTGAGTGATGTGTTTCACATGTTGGTGAAAAATTCAGATTCAAATTAATGTCAATACTTGCACAAAATGGTGGAAATAGCAGTTCTGAATATCTGTAACAGCTGAATTTGTTGTGTCAATACAACAAATATGGCTGTATCGGTGTGGTTCGTGATCTAGTCGGGCATCAAGCTCCGCCCAGTATTCACTGACAACGATTGAGCCCCCTGCTATAATTGTTGGCATCTGTAAGGAAAAATAACTTAATAAAATCAATATGTTATATTCATATTCACTGTATTCGGCCACATCGCCATGATCCTTCCTCCCGCTACGCTTGCCATGTTGGGTGGTGGCCAGTTGGGTCGCTTTTTCGTTTCTGCCGCGCATGAGATGGGATACGCTGTTTGGGTTCTTGATCCGGACACAAACAGCCCCGCTGGGCGCATTGCCGACCGGCATTTACATGCGGCTTACAATGACGTGCACGCCCTCGCGGAGATTGCTGCCTATTGCGCGGCGGCGACGACGGAGTTCGAGAATGTGCCCGCTGCGACGTTGGCATACCTGGCAGCGAGAATCCCAACCCATCCTTCAGCGGGTGCGGTGGGGATTTGCCAAGACCGCATTGCCGAAAAAACCTTCCTGCGCGACAACGGGTTTCCTCACGGCCTTTTCACCGTTGTCCTGAATGAGGCAGACATCGAGTCTGCCAGCATCGACCTTTTTCCCAGCATCTTGAAGGTTGCCCGCCTTGGCTACGATGGCAAGGGGCAAACCGTGGTGGAGGACCGCGAGGCTGCCTTGGTAGCGTATCGGGCTTTCAAAGGCGAACCGGCGGTGCTGGAAAAAAGGCTTGCGCTCGATTGCGAGGTATCCGTAGTGCTTGCGCGAGACGCACAGGGGCAGGTGCAGTGTTTCCCCGTAGCCGAGAACCGGCATACGTGCGGTATTCTGGATATTTCTATCGTACCAGGCAGGGTGACGGCAGCGCTGGCCGATGAGGCGCGGGATATTGCCAGGCAAGTTGCGGCAAAGCTCGGTTATGTGGGGGTACTGGCGGTAGAATTCTTTGTGAGCGGTAGCCAGGTCTTTGTCAATGAAATGGCTCCGCGCCCGCACAACAGCGGGCATTACACGCTGGACGCCTGCACGGTAAGTCAGTATGAGCAGCAGGTGCGTGTGCTCTGCGGCCTACCGTTGCATGACCCACGCACCCATTCAGCTTCGGTGATGGTCAACCTTCTCGGTGATTGCTGGTTCGGCGTGAGGGGCGAAGCCCGTGAACCGGATTGGGGCATGCTCCATGCTGTCCCGAACCTGAAGTTACACCTTTATGGGAAGCGTCAGGCTCGTCCTGGCCGCAAGATGGGGCATTTCACTGTTGTCGGCGACAAGTTGGATGATGTGCTGAGCCTAGCGTTGGCGGTGCGGCAGGAATTGGGCATCGACTGATGGCTGCTCCGATGGTTTTTCCCCACAATCCCGCCATACCATAACCGATGTCCGGCTTCCCCCTCATGTCTGCTTCAATCATCAAAAAAGCCGTTGAAACCCTGCAAGCTGGCAAGCTTGTGGCGTTGCCGACTGAAACCGTCTATGGCCTCGGGGCAGATGCGGCCAATCCAGAAGCCGTCGCCAGGATTTTCGCGGCCAAAGGCCGTCCTGCTGACCATCCGTTGATCGTGCACCTTGCCAACGTGGCATCCCTCAGCCAATGGGCGGAAGACGTTCCACAGGTCGCATGGGATTTGGCTACCGCCTTCTGGCCTGGGTCGCTCACTTTGATCCTGAAAAAACGGCCCTGGGTTCTCCTGTCTGTGACCGGCGGGCAAAATACGGTAGGTTTACGCGTGCCCGCACATCCACTCACGCTGGAACTGCTTGCAGCTTTTGCAGCGGCCAAGGCGCCTGGAGCCGCTGGGATCGCTGCACCATCCGCCAACCGTTTCGGGCGTGTCAGCCCCACGGCTGCGGCGCATGTATGGGAGGAACTGGGTGACAAGGTTTCCTTGGTACTCGACGGCGGTTCCTGCACGGTGGGCATTGAATCCACGATTGTCGATTTTTCGTGCGGCACGCCCAGAATTTTGCGCCCTGGGGCGATCAGCCCTGTTGACATTGCTTCAGTTGTTGGTTGCCAATTATCAGTTGTCAGTGACGGGGCAGGGGGGACGGGGACACCTGTGCCGCGTGTTTCTGGATCGCTGGCTGCACATTACGCGCCGCTCACGCCATTGCGGCAGGTGAAATCCAGCGCGCTGGCTGGAGAAGTTGCACGCCTTGTTCACGCCGGACGGCGGGTCGCAGTGCTTGCTTATAGTGTTTGTGCACCCAGTAATGCAGGATCCGTTTTCTACTGGCAAACCATGACGCCAGAACCCGCTGCTTACGCACGGGTGCTATACGCCAACCTGCGCACGTTGGATGCTTTGGGCGCAGAGGTCATTCTTGTCGAGGAAGTCCCCCCTGGTTTGGCCTGGCAGGCCATAGCTGACCGCCTTAAGCGTGCTGCTACCGGTTGAACCTGCCCCCTGAGAGCGCATGCCAAAACAGGAGTGCCGGAATACAAGGCGGAGGGTCTTGTTACGATACCCATGGGGGGAATTTTAGCTTTATCAACGTCCAGGGCGAAATGATGATCCCGCTGAAGTTTGAGTATGCAAAGGGTCTTGCCACCAATGGTTTGGCACGAGTTCAGGATTGTGCTTTACGCTTTTTATGGAAAATGGTATCTATATAAGCCCTGGCATAGTGTCAGGTATCAAAAAAAACGGCTCTACCGACTCGTGCGGAATAACCAGGCAATGAGGCGCTAATATGCATATATACTATCCCGGAGGGGAGAAAGAGCTTTCCCCAACAGGAAACGTAATCGTTTCTTCGATCGTCGTCCTAGTCGCGCTGATCTTCATTGTGTTCAACATTCTGATAGTCTGGAGTAACCGCGAGGATTCAGTTACTGTTCCTGCGGAGATAGTTAAGGACTATGGCTATAGGAAAGTCGACCTTAAATTCGTAAGGTTGGATGGACGGGAGGTCAAAGAGACAACCTGGGGCGTGTTTTACCGTCATAATGAAGGCGAACAGGTTACAGTTCGTCTCTCCCGAACCGATGCCAACGCCCCGGCGAAGGTTGATAATTTCCTGAACAACTGGTGGCCGGCCCTCATCGCAGGCTGGCAAGTGCTCGGTTTTGGTTTTATCGGAATCTTCAATCTCAAGAAACTCTTGCGGTCAAGCAAATTGGGCGTGAAAAAATAACCCCACCCAGAACCAGGGCGATTGCATCCCGTCATCATAGCTGGCAGAGGCCCAACACGCGCATGCGTTCATCGTCGTCCCAACCAGCGAGTTTGCGCCGTACGCGCATACTTTTCTTCGGATGCGCTGTGTCGAGCTTGAGCATGTTGAGGATAAGCCGCCGGATGATGGCCAGGCTCTCTGGCGCATTGTCACGGCGCACTGCGCAGGCAGGCTCAAACCCGCTTCGATGGCAAAGGCGCTGACCAGATGGATCGGGTTGCCCTGCTGCCCTTTGCGTTGCGCCCCGCGCAGGCTCTTACCGTCGATGGCCACTTGGCTGAAGCTGGGCATCGCCTCACTGACCCAGTCGGCGAATACTGTTGCGAACACTTTCGGATCAAGCAGCCGGAACACCCGGTTCATCGTGTCATGCGAGGGCAAGCCGTTTCTCAACCGCAGGAAGCGCCGTAGCCAAGGCTCCTTGACCCGTGCCCAGTAAGCGATGTCGACGAAAGTCTCGACTTCGGAAAACAAGGCGCAGGTGACGATGACCAAAATTTCGGTCAGTTCATAGGCAACCCTGCCTCGGCGCGGGTCTTCGATAATTGAAAAGTGTTCCACGAGGTTCTTGGCCATTGCTTGTCCAAAAAACCAGAGTGGACGACTTTTCGCCACTGTTTACAAACCCTACAGAGAAATATATTGCGCTGCCGATTTGGATAACTATGTTAAATAGGTGCAATCGCCCTGCATCAAATAAGGAAGATGACGTGCTGCGCCTGATGAGGTTCGCAGTCTGGTGCGTCCGCCCGACAATGTGCTCTACTCTGAATTGATTGTTGAGGAAATGGGATTGCCATCCCGCAAGAAATCGGATACCAATTCCTGGATTTCGCATCCCTTCATCGCGGCTGTCTCCGTTGCCAGCAAAAAGTTGAACCCTATGTCCGAATCTCCATCCAACCTTGTGTCCACGCCCAGTTTTTTTCGGCATGTCTTTTTCTCCGCGCCGCATCGCGTGATGTTTTTTTCTGGTGCAGTGCAGGGGCTTTTGACCGTCCTTTTCTGTGCTGTCGACCTTGGTGCGCGTTATGCCAGTCTTTATTCAGAAATGTCTTGGCCCGTTCCCGCTTCGTGGCTACACGCGGTACTGATGATATATGGGTTTTTCTCTTTCTACTTTTTCGGTTTTCTGATGACTGCCCTGCCCAAGTGGGTGAGTGCAAAGGAAGTACCACGGCGGCTTTATTTGACTGCGTTCCTGCTTTTGGCCGGAGGTTGGTTTCTGTTCTATGCCGGCCTTTTTATGCCATTAGGAATTCCCTTCCCGTCCATCGCGCTGCTGTTGGTTGCGGCAGGTTGGCTCGTAGTGACCTATGCGTTGTTCCTGGCAATTCGTGGTGGGGACAATCCGGACAAAAGGCACGCCAAGGCAGTAATCGTCGTGCTATTGCTGGGCTGGGTAGGTGTCCTGTCTTTTGTCTGCGTTTTTGCCGCCCCGGTTTTTGCGGGCACCGTCGCCCGTTTGGGGATAGAAATCGGCATTTGGGGGTTTTTGTTGCCGGTTTTTAATACCGTCACGCACCGGGTGCTGCCTTTTTTCACTGGCAATGTGCTGTCTCCCTATACCGTTTATCGCCCGATGGGGTTGCTCTGGATCCTGTTTGCCTGCCTGTTTGCGCACGGGGCAGGGGAGGTTGGTGGCATGCAATCGTGGCTGTGGTTGCCCGATAGCATCGCGGCGGCGGTTTGTTTCTGGTTCAGTTGGAAATGGCAGTTGCGGAGAAGCTTCGTTTCGCATCTCTTGGCGATGCATCATGTCGCGCATCTCTGGCAGGGCATCGCGCTTTCGCTGTACGCCGCACGGAGTGTTGCCCATTCGCTGGGAGTAGACATGGGAGGGTTGGCGCCGTTGCATGTGCTGACTCTTGGTTATTTCACGTCGCTGTTGATTGGCATGGCGACACGGGTGTCGCTTGGTCATTCTGGCCGTCCGATTAACTCCGACGTATGGGGTTGGCGTTTGTTCTGGTGCTTCCAAGGGATCGTGCTGCTACGCTTTGTCGGCGAGTTTCTGAACTTACCCGGCTTCATGAACTTGTTCTGGTGGAGCGCTGTTTTGTGGGTCGTGATATTTGCGTTGTGGGGCTGCGTCTACGTACCGATGTACCTGGCGCCACGCCCAGACGGCCGGTCGGGGTAGTTTTTTCTCCATGTAGGTTATTGTTAACTTACATGAAATCTATCAAATATGTATTTGATTACAAAAATAATTCATCAGACATGCGTTACGCTCTCCGGCATTGGGTTCGCGTTGCGCGGAATTTGGATGTTACGCGATTCGCCACTGCTTTCACGGCGTTGGGTGCGTGTCGTGCCGCATTGCGTCGATACCTTGCTTCTGGCGAGCGCCACCACGTTGGCGATCCTGAGCGCGCAATACCCGTTCGTGTTGCCGTGGTTGACGGCCAAGCTGATCGGGCTGCTCATTTACATCCTATGCGGAATGATGGCGCTACGGTGGGGGCGAACGAAGCGGCAGCAAATTTTCTTTTTCGTACTTGCGCTGCTGGCGTTTTTATACATTGTTGGTGCTGCTTGGTGGCGCACGCCGTGGAGTTTTTTGATGTTGGTTGTTTAGAACTCATTTCATAAATTGCCCCAGTCTGCGCATGAGGATTATCGAGAAAATGAGATGAACAAATGCAGTGAAGCGCTCATGACAACGATCCCAGCGGATCAGTGTTCGTTTGTATTTGTTCATCCATGCGAACAGGCGTTCGATCTTCCATCGACGTCGGTAGCGTCTGAGTGGGGGAGCATCCTGGGTGGCTGGGCGCACGCGGTCCCTTCGATGCGGGGCAATCAATTCGATTCCTTGGACAGCCAACTGCCGATCGAGCGGGTCACTGTCGTAGGCACGATCCCCCACAAGCATGGCAGTAACTTTTTTTCTACCCTGAAGCATAGAGATTTCGAGTTAAAACGCTGCCAGCTGCTACTCAAGCATAAAAATTGACGGCTTCTCCGTTGGGTCTCAGGCTTCGCTCGATGGCCTGCCCAAACGAGTTTCCACGATCCGTGCCGCTTTCCTGCGGTTGGTTCGCTGAGTTTTCTTCCATGCGGGCAATGGCGATTTCGGCGCGTGCATCGGTGGCCATTTGCGTTGCGGCGGCAGCTACGGCGCGGTCCTGCTCGGAGGGGTCGGCAGGTGCGAGCGCTGCGGCGCGGATTTGTTGGGCGCGTGCGAGGGTTTCTTCTGGCGTGCGCCCTTTTGAGGTGTCGATGCCAACTTCCCCGGCCACCGCATAACGCTGGCCATCGGGGCCAGTTTCATAGGAATAGCTCGCACCGGAAGTCACCAAGCTGCCGCCTGCGGCCATATGCGCGGCTTCGTGCGCACGCACGGCGCGATCGGTGGATTTCAGTTCTTCGACTTGGCGACGGTCAGCGGCACTCAGTTCTTCTGTGCGAGAGTTATCCGTTTTTTGCAAAGCGCTGTCACTGCGCAAGTCCGTTGCAAAAACTTTCCCTTCCTGCCCGGTAGTTTGTCCGGACGCATCGGGACGCCACTGATTCGCGTATGCCGAAGCAGCCTGAATCGTGTTGGCAACAGAGGGTGAAAGGCCGGAAATCATGGGAGAATATAAGTGACAAGGAAAAAGCATGCAGGTGGGTTGCCGCTACTTAAGTCTGGATCGCAATGGTGCACAGGAAAAGTTCTTTTCTTGCCGAGATGCGCGCTATTTCTCAGACAGCCGCGGAAATATACCGTTGTAGAATGTGCAGGATGCAAAACCGACATTCCGAACCTCGCTATTTTGCTCTCGTGCCTGCCGCAGGGAGTGGCTCGCGCATGGGGGGCGAGTTGCCCAAGCAGTACCTACCGTTGTTTGGTAAACCGTTGATTTACCACACGCTCGCTGCTTTGTGTTCCGTTCCTGCCATCGAACGGGTGTTTATCGTGCTTTCGGTTGATGATGCCGAGTGGGCGCACCACGATTGGAGTGTTTTGGGTAATCGTTTGATGCCGCTTTTTTGCGGTGGCTCGACCCGGGCCGATTCGGTGCTGGGCGGTTTGCGTGCAATCAGGGACGAGGTCGCTGCTACAGACTGGATATTGGTGCACGATGCCGCACGCCCCTGCGTGGCGGGCTGGCAGATCGAGGGGATGATGCGCGAACTGGTGCATGACGATGTGGGAGGGCTTCTGGCCGTCCCCGTGGCCGATACTATCAAGCGTGCCGATGAGCGCCATCGCGTAGCGGGCACTGTAGCGCGCGAGAATCTATGGTGCGCGCAGACCCCACAGATGTTCCGCTACATGATGCTGCGCCGCGCATTGGAAAGTGCGCGCAATGTCACTGATGAAGCTGCAGCCATCGAGGCTGCTGGTTTGCGCCCCAGGCTCGTCGAAGGGGATGCCGCCAATCTTAAAGTCACCTGGCCGTTCGACCTCCTTCTCGCGGAATGGATTCTGCGCCGCCGCGAAGACGAAAAAGCCATTGAGGGAGGTATGCCGTGAAATATGCTATCCGTGTCGGACAGGGGTTCGACGTTCATGCTTTTGCTAAAGGGCGGCTCCTGATCCTTGGCGGCGTCACCATTCCGTTTGAACGCGGCCTGCTTGGGCATTCCGATGCCGATGTGCTATTACATGCCATTTCCGATGCGTTGCTCGGCGCAGTAGGGCAGGGGGACATCGGGCGGCTCTTCCCCGACACCGATTTACGCTATAAGGGTGCGGACAGCCGCATGCTGTTACGTGCGGTATTCACCAAAATATGGGAAGCGGGGTGGGAAGTGGGTAACGTCGACGCCACGATCATTTGTCAGGCCCCGAAAATACAGCCCTACGCGGATCAGATGGCAGCCAATATCGCCGACGACCTCAATATTGAAGCGAGTACCGTTAACATCAAGGGCAAGACGACCGAAAAGCTCGGCTTCACAGGCCGGGGCGAGGGTATTGCCGCGCAGGCTGTGGCTCTGCTGCTGCGGCGACCCGCATGACCAAGACCATTATTCCCCTCGCCCGCTTGCGGGAGAGGGGCAGGGGAGGGAGTAAAGCCCCATCGCCCTCTCCCGGCGCTACGCGCCACCCTCTCCCACAAGTGGGAGAGGAATCCATACGCCCCTCGCCCGCTCGCGGGAGAGGGTGCCCCGAAGGGGCGGGAGAGGGAAACCCCGTTCCTTTCCTGCCCATGTCGCGTTCTGAGATGGACGCGCTGGGTTGGGAGACGTGCGACATCATCCTCGTTACGGGCGATGCCTACATTGACCATCCCAGCTTCGGCATGGCGCTCGTGGGGCGGTTGCTGGAAGCGCACGGTTGGAAGGTAGGCATCATCAGCCAGCCGGGCTGGCGTTCTGCCGAACCCTTTCGCGTTTTGGGCCGTCCGCGCCTGTATTTCGGCATCACCGCCGGAAACATGGATTCGATGGTCAACCGCTACACCTCCGAGCGAAAAATCCGCTCCGACGATGCCTACACGCCGGGCGGCGAACCCGGCAAGCGGCCCGACCGCGCTGCCACCGTTTACGCCCAGCGTGCGCGGGAAGCCTTTCCGGGCGTCACCGTGGTCATCGGTTCCATCGAAGCCAGCCTGCGCCGCATCGCCCATTACGACTACTGGAGCGACACTGTGCGGCGTTCGGTGCTGGCGGATTCCAAGGCCGACATCCTTCTTTACGGGAATGCCGAACGGGCGCTCATCGACTTCACGCGGCGGATCGACGCGGGCGAAAAGGCTGCCGATATCCGCGACTTGCGCGGCACGGCCTTCATGGTGCCGCCTGGTTGGCGTCCCGAAGGCTGGGTGGAGATCGACGCCTCTTCGCCCGGCGAGGCTCCAGCACAGAAAACCGAACGCACCCGTAGTGTCATCCGGTTGCCGTCCTTCGAGCAGGTCAAGGCCGATCCGCTACGTTACGCCCACGCCTCGCGGGTGTTCCATCTCGAATCCAACCCCGGCAACGCCCGGGCACTGACACAGCGCCACGGCGCAGGGGCAGGGGCACGGGATGTATGGCTTAACCCGCCGCCGCTACCGCTATCGACCCCTGAGATGGATTTCGTCTACGGGCTGCCCTATGCCCGCCGCCCGCACCCGGCCTATGGCGACGCACGCATCCCCGCCTGGGAGATGATCCGTTTTTCCGTGAACATCATGCGCGGCTGTTTTGGGGGGTGCACTTTCTGTTCGATCACGGAACACGAGGGGCGCCTCGTCCAGAGCAGGTCACAGGAATCCATCCTACGCGAGATTGCGGACATCCGCGCCCACACGCCGGGTTTCAAAGGGCACATCACCGACCTCGGCGGCCCTACTGCCAACATGTACCGGATGGCCTGCCGGGACAAGTGCATCGAAGCCGCCTGCCGCCGGTTGTCCTGCGTCTGGCCCGCCGTCTGCCCACGGCTCGATACCAACCACGCCCCGTTGGTTGCGCTCTATCGTGCCGCCCGTGCTGTGCCTGGGGTCAAAAGAATCACCATCGGTTCCGGCGTGCGCTACGACCTCGCCGTGCGATCTCCCGAATACGTTGCTGAACTGGCGACGCACCATGTGTCCGGCCTGTTGAAAATTGCGCCTGAACACAGCGAACCCGGCCCGCTTGCCGCGATGATGAAACCGCCCATCGACACGTTCGATGCCTTTGCCGCGCTCTTCGAGCGTGCCAGCCGCCGTGCGGGCAAAAAGCAACATCTCGTCCCGTACTTCATTGCCGCCCATCCCGGCACGACGGACGAGGATATGTTCCGACTCATGCGCTGGTTGCAGGCGCGAGGCTTTCGCCCGGATCAGGTGCAAACCTTCCTGCCCACGCCGCTCACCCTCGCCACGGCCATGTACCACAGCGGTTTCAATCCGCTGAAAGGCATGACGCCTGCACCGGAACCCATTGCCTGCGCCCGTGGCGAACGCCAACGGCGGCTCCACAAGGCGTTTCTCCGCTGGCACGACCCTGAAAATGCGGCGCTGCTGCGAAGGGTGTTTGGGGTATCCCCTTAGGCAAACAGTCGCGCAATGCCTTCCAGCCCGACGTGGTCGAGGCAGCAGTCGGCGACTTCACGTAGCGCGGGCTTGGGGCGGTAGGCGATGCCGAAACCGGCGGCGCGGAACATGGGGATGTCGTTGGCTCCGTCGCCGCAGCAGAGAACCTGTTCCGGGGCAAGGCCAAGGGCGTCGCGGGTGGCGGTGAGGCGGTCGGCCTTGGCTTGGGCATCGATCACGGAGCCAATTACGCGCCCGGTAAGACGGCCATTGGCGACTTCCAGTTCATTGGCCCAGGCATAGTCGAAACCAAGTTCCCGCCGCATATGGTCGGTGAAGTAGTCAAAGCCGCCGGAGACGAGTGCAGTGCGCACACCGGCGGCCTTGAGGCTGGCCATAAGGGTTTCGGCTCCGGGGTTAAGCCGCAGGCGTTTGGCGTAGACCTTGGCCAGCGCTTGTTCATGCAGCCCAGCCAGCAGGGATACGCGGCGCTCCAGCGAAGTGCGGAAGTCGATTTCTCCCTGCATCGCCAATTCGGTAATGGCGGCGACCTCGGTTTTGACCCCCTGTATATCGGCAATTTCATCAATGCATTCGATATTGATAAGGGTGGAATCCATATCGGTGATGAAGAGGCCGAAATCGCTCAAACGCTGCCCCTTGGGTATCCAGGCCCAGTCAAGCGCGGCGGCAGCACAGAATCGAGCGGCCTCGGCAGCGATGTGCCCGCGGTTTTTTATATCGAAGCGGTAGGCACAGTCATCGATGAGTTCGGCATCGTCTGCGCCAGTGAGCCTAACCAAGGACTGAAGCGTGGCGGTGGTCAGCGCGTTGCCCTGGACGACCAGGTTCATTCGGGAA
The DNA here is from genome assembly GCA_009781085.1 of Betaproteobacteria bacterium. GTDB lineage: Bacteria > Pseudomonadota > Gammaproteobacteria > Burkholderiales > Rhodocyclaceae > WRNU01. The sequence goes on along the minus strand of WQYV01000015.1, from coordinate 9,224 downwards.
TGCCCCGTTTCCCTAGTGTTTCGCGTAATATCGAATCGGCGGAACGGATCATTTCAACGGTGGTTTCCCATCCGACGCAAGCATCCGTGACCGAACAGCCATATTTGAGTTGCGAAAGATCGGTAGGGATAGGTTGGTTGCCAGCAACGATGTTGCTTTCGATCATCAGGCCGACGATGGAACGGTTGCCGTCACGAATTTGATTGACGACATCCTTCATTACCAGGGGCTGCATCTCGGGTCGTTTCCAAGAATTGCCGTGCGAGCAGTCGATGACGATGTTGCAGGGTAATTTGGCCTTGGCAAGCGCCTGTTCGGCGCAGGATACGGAGACGGAATCGTAGTTGGGTCGTTCCCCGCCGCGCAGCACTATATGCCCATGACGGTTGCCGCGCGTGCGCACAATAGCGGATTGCCCTTCAAGGTTGACGCCAAGGAAACTGTGCGGGTTGGCTGCCGAGAGGATGGCGTTGATGGCGGCAACGACATCGCCGTCGGTAGTGTTCTTGAAGCCGACCGGCGTCGAAAGGCCGGAAGCCATTTCGCGGTGAGTTTGCGATTCGGAAGTGCGCGCCCCAATGGCCGTCCAAGAAATGAGGTCACCGTAATACTGGGGGGCAATGGGGTCGAGTGCCTCGGTGCCAATGGGTAGCCCAATACGTGAAACCTCGCGTAGGAAGTGTCGGGCTTTCTCCATGCCCAGGTCGATCCGAAAGGAGTCGTCCATGCTGGGGTCGTTGATGTAACCCTTCCAACCGATTGCGGTGCGCGGCTTCTCAAAATACACGCGCATCGCCAGCATCAACGTGCCCGAAACCTCATCGGCAAGCGCCCGCAGGCGTCGGGCGTAATCGATCCCAGCCTCGGGATCATGGATGGAGCAGGGGCCAACGATGACAAAAAGCCGAGAATCTCGGCGTTCGAGAATGTCGATGAATGCTTGGCGACCCGCGACAACCGTAGCCGCTGCAACGTCATCCAACGCCACGCGCGCCTTGATTTCTTCCGGCGAAGGCATGTGGTCAATGGATAAAATATTGAGGTTTTCGATTTGGGCGGCGGACATCATTTGCTCTGTCGGAAATGGTTTAGGCTGAAGGGGCAAAATTGTACCGTTAAAGACAGCTCTTGAAGGGTCAAATACGATTCTTGCCACGCCGTCCCTCAAAATTGAAACGATATAATATGGCGTTACGCCAAAATCAGAGCCGATATGACGTTCAGCCGTGATTTCATAGAGCTTTCCTGCCGTAAGGGCGTGTTACGCTTTGGTACGTTTGTGACCAAGGCCGGACGGGTTTCGCCTTATTTCTTCAATGCAGGTTTGTTTGATGATGGCGCTTCGTTCAGCGGTCTGTGCGGGTTTTATGCCCAGGCGATTCTCGGCTCCCGCGTGACGTTCGACATGCTTTTCGGTCCGGCCTACAAGGGTATCCCGCTGGTGGCCGGTACGGCGATACGGCTGGCTGGGGAGGGGGTGAACGTGCCGTTTGCTTTCAACCGCAAGGAAACCAAGGATCATGGTGAGGGCGGGATGCTGATCGGGGCACCGCTCAAAGGGCGGGTGCTGATTCTTGATGACGTGATTTCGGCGGGCACTTCGGTGCGGGAATCGGTCAACATCATCCGCGCCCACGGAGCCGAACCGGCAGGGGTGGTCATTGCGCTGGACCGCATGGAACGTGGGCAGGGTGAAATTTCGGCGGCTCGGGAAGTCGAAGGGATGTATGGTGTTCCAGTCGTGCCGGTAGCCACACTCGAAGACCTGATCGCCTATCTGGGCGATACGCCGGAACTGGAGGCCAACCTTGCGGCTGTCCAGGTTTATCGGGATGCTTATGGAACACATGATGCGGTACGGTGATTTTCTCTGGAGTGTCGTTGTATTGCTGGCCATACCGCTTTCTGTCGCAGGACAGCAGGACAAGGGCGGCGTGGTAAGGGTGTTCAGTTGCGAGGTCAATGGCCGCCCGGTGTTTAGCGATACCCTGCCAAAGGAATGTTATGGCCGTGCCTGGGTAAAGAAGATCAATGGCGTCACCGTCTACCGGGAGGAGGCACAGCCCACATCTGATGAGAGCGCCCGCCGCAGGGAGCAGGCATACCAGCAGGAGGAGGCACGCAAGGAAGCGGCTAGGCAGAAGCGCCAGAACGATGCGCTATGGGAGAGATACCCTTCACTGGAGGCTCTTGATCAACGCCGCGACCGCGAAATTGCCGAATTCGACAAGGCCATCGGTGAGTTGCGTGTCGATGAGGAAAGATTCGTCGCACGGTGCAAGGGGCTCGATGACGAGACGAAAGCCTTGAAAGGGAAAGCGGTTCCGGCTGACCTCAGAAGGGCAATAAATTACGCCGATGAAGAATTGGCACAGGCGCGTGTGGCAATCGAGAGAAAAATCAACGAGCGCGATATCCTGCGCCAGCGTTTCGATGCCGACCGCCGCCAATACCTCGAAATCACATCGTTTGGTTCCGCTTCCGGTTCCAGGAAAAACTGAAATGGGGCTTCGAGGGGGACGGAAAATGACGACGAGCGAACCGTTCGATGCCATGCTGGATGAAGTTGCGCCCCTGCTTGCCCGAGCACAGCGTCCGCTGTTTATTACCGGCGCGGGCATTTCTGCGGATTCCGGCCTGCCAACCTACCGGGGCATCGGCGGGCTTTATAACGACCGTGTAACCGAAGAAGGTTTCCCGATCGAGGAGGCACTTTCCGGTAGCATGCTGGTGCACCGGCCCGAAATTACCTGGCGCTATATCGGCCAGATCGAAAGCAATTGCCGGGAGGCCGGGCCGAATGCCGCGCATCGGCTGATTGCCGCGTTTGAAAAGGAAAAGCCCGGCCTTTGGGTGCTTACCCAGAACAACGACAGCCTGCACCGCAAGGCCGGGTCGAAAAACCTGATCGAAATCCATGGAACCGTGCATCGGCTGCTGTGCATGGCGTGCGATTACGAACGCGAGGTGGAAGATTACGCGGGTCTCACGTTGCCGCCGTCTTGCCCCGAATGTGGGCAGCAGGTACGTCCCGACGTGGTACTTTTCGGTGAAATGCTGCCTCGGTTGGCACTGGAGCAATTGGCACGGGTCATGGAAGATGAGCCTGATCTCGTGCTTTCCATCGGCACGACCAGCGTTTTTCCCTATATTGCCCACCCTGTCTGGTGGGCGCGCCAGAACGGCGTGGCTGCGGTGGAAATCAACCCCGGCGATACCGAAGTGAGCATGCTCGCTTCCCACCGCCTGAAGATGGGTGCGGCGCGGGCGCTGACGGCGCTCTGGGATCGCGTGCACAGGCCAGGCGGGGTAAGCGCGTAAGTGATCGAATTCCTCATCTCGATGGGTGTCGTCGCCCTGGCCGAAATCGGCGACAAGACGCAATTGCTGGCGCTCGTGCTGGCGGCACGTTTCAGGAAAACGTGGCCCATCGTACTGGGCATCCTGTGCGCCACCGTGGTGAATCATGGTTTGGCGGGAGCCGTTGGCACGCTGGCAGCCTGGCTCATCGACGCCGGGGTTTTGCGCTGGTTGTTGGGGCTGTCTTTCCTGGCGATGGCCGTATGGGTGCTCGTGCCGGACCGTATCGATGGGGAAGAGGCAGATGCGGTCACACGCCATGGCGTGTTCGTGACGACTTTCGTCAGTTTCTTCCTCGCCGAAATGGGCGATAAGACCCAGATCGCCACTGTGGCGCTAGCAGCGCAATACAAGGCACCGTTGCTGGTGGTGGCGGGTACAACCCTCGGCATGCTAATCGCCGATGTCCCGGCAGTGTTTGTGGGTGGGAAGCTGGGCGAAAAACTGCCTCTGAAAGTGATCCGCATTGTGGCGGCGCTGCTTTTTGCCGTGCTTGGGGTGGCAACGCTCTTCGTCGCCACTACCGGGTAATGTAGATGCCGTTTTTTGCCAACAGGGTTAAAAACAGAAAAGATGGTATCGACCCTTGCTGAACCGAAGATTCGCGGCGCATCGGTCATTCGCCATCTGCCCCTGTCGTGTCCTCCGTGTCCCACTCTCGTGGATTGTCCTCAGGGTTTGGCTTCACCGTGTCCCCAGGAATCAGCTTGGCATGGTTTGGTTCGACGCCCTCATCGGCTTGGCGCGTATAGCGAACCTCCAGCTTCTTGCCATACTTCGTGTTACGCACAAGCACATCCTTGACCATCCTGCCTTCGTCCATCCTGCCTTCGTTCCTCCTGGCTTCTGTGTCGTCGATGACATATCCGTCTAGCGGTTCGTCCTTGGGATGGCCGCAGGTGTCGAAGCTTGGAAGCGTTGCGTACAGTTCGTAGAATGCCACCTTGTCGTGCCAACCCGTTATGCGATAGACGAGGTAAAATATTTGATTGCCCTCGCGCAGTTCATCCACTACCTCGGCATGATCAATAAGAAAGCAGCGATTATCGGAGAAACCCCGTAGAAACGCTGTTGCCAACAAGCCGCAGGCAAGCAGCAGAACAACCGCTGTCAAACCCACCCAGCGAATTGCTCTAAAAGTCCCAGGTCTCATGCCATTGCGCCCAGTAATATTCCTGCCGCCTGACTGGATTGTCCTCAGGGTTTGACCCCAAGCGGTTTAGTGCGTAGCGCGTCAAATCCGTTACTCATCTCCCCACACTCGCGGATTGTCCTCAGGGTTTGACTCAATCGTATCCCCACGTATCAGCTTGGCCTGGTTCGGCTCGACACCTTCATCGGCTTGGCGCGTATAGCGAATCTCTAGTTTCTGACCATGCTTCGTGTTACGCACAAGCACGTCCTTGACCATCTTGCCTTCTGTGTCGTCGATGTTATCCATGTCTAGCTGTTCTTCCTTGGTATCGCCGCAAACGTCGAAGCTTGGAAGCGTCGCGTACAGTTCGTAGTATTCCACCTTTTCGTGCCAACCCGATATGCGATAGGCAAGGTAAAGCGTCTGACCGTCCTCACGCAGTTCATCCACTACCCAGACACGATCAGCGACAAGGCAGCGATTCCCGGAGAAACCCCGCAGAAACGCCGTTGCCAACAAGCCGCAGGCAACCAGCAGAATAACCGCTGTGAACAAGCCCACCCAGCGAATCGCTCTAAAAGTCCCAGGTCTCATGCCATTCCGCCCAGTAATTGAAAACCTTCGCTATGCCCAGTACCGTCATGTACTGCGACAAGCCATCCGGTAATACGAGTTTGTGCTCGCGGCTATGTCCCATCGGGAGTTCTGAAATGTATTTTGCATCTTCGGTAGTGTTTCTGAAAGGTTCGTAGTCCCAGATGGAATCCACACGCCAGCGCGTGTGCATGTGTGTCTTGCCCGTGGGCGTATTGCCAATAACCGACGAGTATGCCTGTAGGTGGAAACGATGGTCGGCAAAACGTAAGCGTAGGTTCTGCTGCTCGGCTTGCAAAGCACCGTCGTTCAACACATGACCTTGGGTCTGTTGGTTGCGACCTCTACCCCGTGACACCTTAGCAAAGTGCTGGGATTTCATGAAATTGAGATCGCCTGATCGCAGTAAGGGCACAGGTATTCCCTTGTTGATGCTTTCCCCGATGAACGCCTTCATTGCTGCCATGGTGTCGCGCACGATGACGGAGGTCTTGTAAAGTTCGGCGCTGACCTCCAGCGTTTTGCCATCGCCGTGCACGTAATGGTTGGCCAGTGTAGCTGCCTCGGGCATGCCATCCATACCTGGTATCCAGTCTAGAATCTTGCCACCCCACCAAAACGCCTCGAACACTTCGACCAGGAAATGCTTTTCGTCTTCGGTGAAGGGCATTTTAGCCTTGGCCTTGCATGTCAGGTAGTCGACGGCGTTTTGCATGACGGCCTTGTCGTCTGCGTCTCCCCAGCCCATATGCCATAATGGAGCCCCGGGAATAGGTGCAGCTTTGGCAAGGCATTGCTTGGCTTGTGCTGCTAAGGCGGCTTGGGACGACATGCGAAGCTCCTTTTGTTGTTGTGCGGATGGATGGGTAACGCTATAAGCATAACACCTTCGCGCACCACTGCGGCATACGACCAAGGGGTCAAACACCGGCCGGATACAGCAGAGGCTAAGATCATCTTTGTTCGCTATCACAGGGGAGCAACAAAGCTAATAAACCTCTGATTTATCTAACAAAGTGGAACAGAGTGTTCAACAGTGATTCCAATTTTTACCCCCTCTCCCGCCCCTTCGGGGCGGGAGAGGGAAAGCATGCGTCAGGGTCGCTCCAGTCGTTCTTCCTTGACAGCGCCGATTTCTCGCCTATAATTTCGCCTCTTTAGCAGGCGCGTAGCTCAGTTGGTTAGAGCACCACCTTGACATGGTGGGGGTCGTTGGTTCGAGTCCAATCGCGCCTACCAATGCCCAACCGATCCAGTCGATTTCCGTGTTCCGGGCAGCCATGCAAGGCCGCACGGCGGAGGAGTCCGGAGAAAAGTGCGGTCTGGCCGCACTTTTTTCGTTTACGGCTCGACGGGCGTTGGCAATTTGTCCTGAAGGCCGTTTCCATGCCAAACATTACCTTGCCCGACGGTTCTGTCCGCAGCTTCGACCAGCCGGTGTCGGTAGGCGAAGTGGCGTCCTCCATTGGCGCGGGGCTTGCCAAGGCGGCATTGGCCGGGAAGGTGGATGGGAACCTGGTGGATGTGTCCCACCGCATCGAATCGGATGTGGCGCTTGCGGTCATCACTGACAAAGACCCGGAAGGGGTCGATATCCTGCGTCATTCCTGTGCGCACCTGCTGGCGCAGGCGGCGAAAGAGCTGTTCCCGGACGCGCAGGTCACGATCGGGCCGGTGGTCGAGAACGGTTTCTACTACGATTTTTCCTATAAGCGCCCGTTTACGCCAGAAGACTTGTTGACCATCGAGGCACGCATGGGCGAGATCGCCCGCCGCGAGCTGCCTGTGACGCGGGAAGTGTGGCCACGCGAAAAGGCGGTCGAGTTCTTCAAGGGTGTCGGCGAACATTACAAGGCCGAGATCATTGCTTCGATCCCGGCAGGCGAAGACATATCGCTCTACCGGCAGGGCGATTTCGTCGACCTTTGCCGGGGTCCGCATGTACCTTCGACCGGCAAACTCAAGGTGTTCAAGCTCACCCGGCTCGCCGGGGCCTACTGGCGCGGCGACTCGAACAACGAGATGCTCCAGCGCGTCTACGGCACGGCATGGGCGAAGAAGGAAGACCTCGACGCCTGGCTGCACATGATCGAAGAGGCCGAGAAGCGCGACCACCGCAAGCTTGGCCGTCAGCTCGATTTCTTCCATCTCCAGGACGACGCGCCGGGGATGGTGTTCTGGCACGCAAAGGGCTGGGCGCTGTGGCAACAGGTCGAGCAATACATGCGCCGGACGATCCAGCGCAACGGCTACCAGGAAGTCAAAACGCCGCTGATCGTCGACCGGGCGCTGTGGGAGCGTTCCGGGCATTGGGACATGTATTCGGAACTGATGTTTACGACGCAGTCCGAGAAGCGGGAGTACGCGGTCAAACCGATGAACTGCCCCTGCCATATCCAGATATTCAACCAGGGGCTCAAGAGCTACCGCGACCTGCCGCTCCGGATGGCCGAGTTTGGTTCCTGTCACCGCAACGAGCCGTCGGGCGCGTTGCACGGCATCATGCGGGTACGCAATTTCGTTCAGGACGACGCGCACATCTTTTGCACCGAAGAACAGGTGCAATCGGAAGCAGCAGAGTTCATCTGCTTGTTGCAGAAGGTTTACCGTGACTTCGGCTTCAATGACGTGCTGGTCAAGCTCTCCACGCGGCCAGATAAACGGGTAGGTTCCGACGCGCAGTGGGATGCCGCCGAGGCGGCGCTGGCCGCTTCGCTCGATGCCCAGGGGCTGGCCTACGAATTGCAGCCGGGAGAAGGCGCGTTTTACGGCCCGAAGATCGAGTTTTCGCTCAAGGACAATCTTGGGCGGGTATGGCAATGCGGAACCCTGCAACTGGATTTCAACCTGCCGGGGCGGCTTGGTGCGGAATTCGTGGCCGAAGACAACGCACGCAAAACGCCGATTATGCTCCATCGGGCGATTCTCGGCTCGCTGGAACGTTTCATCGGCATCCTGATCGAACATCATGCGGGTGCGTTGCCACTGTGGCTTGCGCCGGTGCAGGCTGTGGTGATGAATATCTCGGAAGGGCAAGCCGATTACGCGCTTGATGTAACACAAAGGCTGCGCGATGCAGGTTTTCGTGTAGAAGTCGATTTGCGCAACGAAAAAATCAACTATAAAATCCGCGAGCACAGTGTGCACAAGCTGCCGTACCAGAGCGTCACTGGCGAGAAGGAGAAGACCACGGCAACGGTGGCGGTGCGCGTCCGAGGCGGCCAGGATCTTGGCCAAATGTCCCTCGATTTGTTGATCGACCGCTGGCTTCGCGAAATTAGAGCGAAAGCAGCATCGGTCTGATATTGGCTTTTGTGGAGAATTGAACCATCGCACAGGAAAAGAAGCAGCGCGTAAATGAGGAAATCAGCGCGCCTGAGGTTCGCTTGGTCAATGAAGACGGTGAACCGCTAGGGATCATGTCCCTGCGTGCGGCGCTCGAAGCAGCTGACGAGGCCGGTTTGGATCTAGTCGAAATCGCACCAATGGCACAGCCGCCCGTATGCAAGGTGATGGATTTCGGCAAGTTCCGCTACCAGGAACAGAAAAAAGCCCACGAAGCCCGTTTGAAGCAAAAACAGGTGCAGGTCAAGGAAATCAAGTTGCGGCCCGGTACCGATGAAAACGATTACCAGATCAAGCTGCGCAACCTGCGACGTTTCCTGGAAGATGGTGATAAGTGCAAGGTGACGTTGCGTTTCCGGGGGCGCGAGATGGCACACCAGGAATTTGGCATGAGACAGCTTGAACGGATCAAGGCCGACCTGGAAGATATCGCCCAGGTCGAGCAGATGCCCAAGATGGAAGGGCGTCTGATGGTAATGGTCGTCGCTCCGGCTCGTAAGAGCCGCTGAACGACGGCGGAAATGGCTCCGCGAGGAGCAAAACAAGTGACGCCAGGTGCGAAAACGCCTTAAAAGGGCTACCTGGCGGCATTCTATAAACAGGAGTAGTTGTAATGCCCAAGATGAAAACCAAGAGCGGCGCCAAAAAGCGCTTCAGGGTGCGTGCCAGCGGGAGCATCAAGCGTTCCTGCGCGTTCAAGCGCCACATCCTTACCAAGAAAACCACCAAGAACAAGCGCCATCTGCGCGGCACGGTCACTATCCATGCCAGCGACGAAAAGCTGATTCGC
>WQYV01000014.1 GCA_009781085.1 Betaproteobacteria bacterium | reverse complement strand
CCGCCTGCTTTCGCCTCTCGTGCTGTGCTTCCCGCGACAGCCTGCGTCCGTCTTCTTTGTCCATGCAAAATTATATAACAATGACTTGATGTTTGCCAACGCTTAATTGCCGGGTGAATAGGATGGCAAAGCGGGACGGCCAGCAGGGGAGCCGAGGCTCCCTAAGTTAAAGCGCTGGCGGCTTGTCTTTCAACCACTCGCGCATGATGGTGTTAATCCGCGTCTGCCAACCCTTACCGGTGGCGCGCAGACCTTCGAGAACATCGATGTCCATACGCAATGAGACCATCTGTTTCACGGGCCGCTCATAAGGCGGACGCCCTCTACGGGGCTTGACTGTAACAACTTCTGGCATGGTGAGAACTCCCTTCTGTTGCGGTGATCAGGTTTGTGATGCCGCGACCTATGCCGCGATCCGGAAAAACCAGGGGTATCAGCCCCTAGCGGTCAACTTGCTAAAGTAGTTTACTCAAAGTGGTTACTAATAATTGTATATCCAAAATCAACCATAGTGACGAAAACCCTGGATATTTTTTCATTTTTGTCAATCTCCTGCCTATTGTTGTAAACCGGCGTTCCGCGAACCCGTTCTACCTCCAAAACCGGATCATCATGCCCGCAGCAAGGCCGCCGTGCCTGTCTCCCGCCGAACTTTTTTATGTTACGACGGTGCTTCCGCCGACATGTTCCCGAGTCTGCCACCGCCCAAAGTGCGCCATATTTCACTCAAACCGGAAATCCTGGCTGGATGTGTGGCCTTTCCTCCCTACGCAAGCTCAACTATCTCCGTAAGATGCCGTAAATAAAGGGGAATCCATACGGAGCCACTGCAATGAATATAAGGCCTATTCACAATGAAAACGATTACAATGCAGCCCTGGTTCGCGTCGATGCGCTATGGGACGCCATACCCGGCAGCCCGGAAAGTGATGAACTGGAGATACTCGCGGTACTTATCGACAACTACGAAGGGGAGTCCGTGCTGGAATCCGACCCTATTGAGGCAATTACCTACTTCATGGAACAGCGGGGGCTATAAGGGAACATTCCGCGCCAAGGGCGCGCTGACTCAACGCCTTCCTCAAGAGGAAGGTGTTGAGTTATTGTTGCTGCTTGCTAGGGTCGATCTGTTCCCAGGCGCCATGAATTTCGCCAAGCAGGGTAAGCACTTCCTTCATGGCGGGAATGTCGTTCTTCATGTTCGCCCATAGCAACCTGGAAACCATATAGTCATATAGAGCCGCGAGCCGTGCCGCCAGCTCACCGCCCTGCTCCATGTCCAGGCTCACCTTGAGGCCATTGCTGATGATCTCAATGGCCTTGGAGAGATTTGCGCCGCGCCCTGCGATGTTACCCTGCTCTGCATGTACCTTAGCAACGTTGATCGCCGTCTCAGCCCCTTCGAACAGCAGCACAATCAGCCGGTGAGGGCTGGCCGTGTTGATGTCGGATTCACGTCCCGTGTCCGCGTAAGCTTTAGCCCGGTTGCCAGGTTTTCCAAACATGGTCTCTTCCCTTACTCATCGATGGGACGCCGAAGGCGGCATCCCCTATTTACTATCTCTCGGTAGCAAAATCATTTGCTGTTATTTGCGGTAATGGAGGTCAACTGCTGCGTGAGATAGTTACTGGTTTGGTTCATGCTCGCTATCAGGGTATCGAGGGCGCCGAACTGCTTGCGGTAACGTGCCTCAATTGTCACCATCCGAGCCTCCAGCGTTTCCTGGCGTTTCCCCAACGCGCTGACACTGTTCCGCAGGCTGGTTGTAGCCGATTCGACCAACCCGCCGGTTCCCACGAGTTTGTTCAACCCGGAATTGAAGCGATCCCCGATTTGGGCAGTGAAGCTAGCAACCACTGACGGATCGTTATTGATCGCTGCGGCAAGCTTGTCACTATCGAGCGAAAGCGTGCCATCTTTCTGGAAGGTAATGCCCAGGCTGGAGAGCATCATGCCTTGGCCGTTCTGATCTACAATGTCGCCGCTCTGGCCAAAGACCAGGTTCCGAAGCGTGGACTGCGCATCCCGCAGTATGCTATTGCCGTTGAGTGCCCCTGCGGTTTTCGTATCGGCATCATAGGAGCCTAGCGAACTGACAGTGTTGACGACGTCATTGAAGGCCTTGACGAAATCCCCCAGGCTTTTCTGGAGCTTATCGGAGTAATCCGCGCTTATCGTAATGGCCGTGGGTGAACCGGCTTCTGTGACGGCCTTCAGTTGAAGGGTCACGCCCGTCACTGCGTCTTTGACGGTATTGGAGGAACTGGTGATATCGACCCCGTCGATCTTCAACTGCGCGTCCTGCGGCGTTTGCACCACAGTCGCGGAGCCTGTCACGCCCGCGCCGCCGACAGTGAAGGCGTTTTCTACACCCTCCTCGCCTGTCAGGACGAGTTGCTGCCCGCTGCTGCCGTTGACGATGGTCGCCGTGACGCCCTTATTGGCCTGGTTGATGGCATTCGCTATCGCACTCAGGTTGTCGCCCGATGGCGTTACCGAAAAATTTTTCGTGTCGTCGGCAAAGGTGAACTCAATCGAGCCGCTGCCGGTAAAATTGCTGGCATCAAATCGTGATTTCTGCGCCTGCGCGAGTTGGGTTACTTCCAGGCTGTAGCTGCCAGAAAGCGCCCCGCCCCCGACGGTGATGGAAGCCACGTTCTCATTGCCAACGGTGCCTTTGTACGTACCGAATTTGTCCAGTGCGGACTGCAATACATCCGGCTTCAAGTTCTTGGCCGCCGTTTGCAGCGCCGAGAGCTTGCTTGCCAGCGTGCCCATCGCGGAAATTTTCGTGTTGTAAGAGGAGACCTGCGTTTGCAGTGCATCGATAGGTTGCCTCTCGATCTTCATGAGGTTTTGAACCAGACCTTCCAGATCTAACCCGGAACCTACGCCCAGTGAAGTGATTGTTGCCATTGCCTGACTCCTTCAAATTCAAACGCGCAAAAGAAGAACCGCGCCCATGCGCGCAACCCGAAGAACCTTCCCCGGTTTTCTCATGCTTCCTGCTTTAAGAACAAACCCGATACTTTGCTGAGCGCCTTGGTCAGCGCCAGTATCTCCTTGGATGGGATCTGTTTGATAACTTCTTTTGTTTCGTTATCCATTATCTTGACTACTACTTTGCCCAAGTCTTTATCTACCGAAAATTGCAAAGAAGTCACATAGGGACTGATAAATTCGTTCAGCTTGTCTACGCTTTCCTGCACTGCCTGTTCCTGGCTTACCGCGCTGGTGCTGGTTTCTTGCCCGGTAGCGCGTGCTTCGTCGGTGTCCGAAGTGGCGGGCGCGCCAGTAGCCCCAACAGACTGGGGCGGGGAAGGCTGCGACGGGGGCTGCGAAATACGGGCGGGCAAACCCGCTCCCGCGATAACGCTGTTGATGCCAATGATTTCCACGATTCGACCCTCTTTGGTTGTGCCGCAGGGAGCACCAGCCCCTTGGCTGCTGCTCCCCCCTGTTCAACCGTTTGTGCCGGTTGCCGCTTAAGTGGTTATCGCAATAGTGACAGCACGTTCTGCGGCAAGGCGTTTGCCTGCGACAACATGGCCACACCAGCCTGTTGCAGCACTTGTGCACGCGCCAAGTTCGCAGTTTCCGAAGCGTAGTCCGCATCCATGATCCGACTGCGAGCCGCGTCCGTGTTCTCTTGCGCCGCCGACAGTTGGGTGAGCACGCCTTCGAAACGGTTCTGGATCGCACCCAGGGACGCACGGTTGTTGTTGATCGTGTCGATGGCTGCGTCGAGTACGCTGATTTCAGCCAAAGCGAGCGATCCATCTGAGCCGGTAATGGAACCTACAGTGGAGATGTTCACTGCGTCGATCTGGATTCCGATCTGCGATTCACCGCCCGTCGTCGCGCCTATCTGGAAATCAACCGCAACGGAGAACGAACCGTCCAGCAATCCTTTGTTGTTGAAATTGGTAGCGCTGATGACCCGATTGATTTCGCTCGCCAGTTGTTGGTATTCAGTATCCAGCGCGCTGCGGTTGTCGGAATCATATTGGCCGGAAGCCGCTTGCACCGCCAATTCACGCATCCGTTGCAGATGGTCGCCGATCACGTTCATGCCTGCCTCGGCAACCTGCGCCAGCGACAGGCCATCGTTGGCGTTACGCATCGCCACGGTCATGCCGCGAGACTGCGCGTTCATTTTCTCTGCCACAGCCAAGCCGGCAGCGTCGTCCTTGGAGCTATTGATACGCAGGCCGGAAGATAGCCGTTGCAGCGCGGTGTTTAAGGCGCCTTGCGAAGAGTTCAGGTTCCGTTGGGCATTGAGCGATGAAACGTTAGTATTGATGATTTGTGGCATTTTATATCTCCTTCGATATGGGTTCGAGCAAGACGCCGGATTGTCGCCTGAAGCCTTGAATCATCCATTTGCTCGTCTGCTTGGATGCAGTAACGGCGAGAGCTAAGATTTCTTTAAGGGGGGAAATACCCTCCGACTGTCACCCGTACCTATTTTCCTGCCCGGAATGCGTAAATTTTCACGCTTAAACATCCAGTACCCTACCTTGGCTTACCATGCGAATGCACATCCGCCACTTGGAATAAAAAACACGCCCCGGCCCGGTCACGGGTTACGGTGGCGCGAAGGAGGAAGGGCATCGTTTTATTGCAGCAACCGCAGCACGTTTTGCGGTAAGGCATTGGCCTGAGCCAGCATGGCTACCCCGGCCTGTTGCAGCACCTGCGCACGCGCCAAGCTCGCGGTTTCAGCCGCATAGTCTGCGTCCATGATCCGGCTGCGCGCAGCTTCGGTAGACTCCCTTGATGCTGACAACTGGGTGAGTACGCCTTCAAAACGGTTCTGGATCGCACCCAGGGACGCACGGTTATTGTTGATGTTGTCGATGGCCACATCAAGCGCTGAAATTTCGTTCAAAGCGTTCGACCCATCGTTGCCGGTAATGGCGCCCACAGAGACGGAAACTGGGTTGATTGTCACTAGGATTTGCGATTCTCCGGTCGAATTTGGGCCAACCTGGAAATTCACTCCGGCAGAAAACGTACCGTCCAGCAACTGTTTGTTGTTGAAATTGGTAGCGCTGATGACCCGGTCGATTTCGCTCGCCAGTTCCTGGTATTCGGTATCCAGCGCACTGCGGTTATCGGAATCATATTGTCCGGAAGCCGCCTGCACTGCCAGTTCACGCATCCGTTGCAGGTGCGAACTGATGACGTTCATCCCCGCCTCGGCAACCTGCGCCAGGGATATACCGTCATTGGCATTTCGGATCGCTACCGTCATGCCGCGCGCCTGTGCATTCATTTTTTCCGCCACCGCCAAGCCGGCAGCATCATCTTTGGAACTGTTCACCCGCAGGCCGGAAGACAGCCTTTGCAGCGCGGTGAATAGCGCCCCCTGCGAAGTGTCCAGGTTCCGCTGCGCGTTCAGCGATGAAACATTGGTATTGATGATTTGTGGCATTTCATGTCCTCCGAGGGGGTTTTCAGCGTACTCCCGCGCGTCGCCGTAAGTTCACGGCCATCCCCTACTAATACACCCGCGCGAAGCCTTCAACCAATATCAAGCATTTAGTGTGCCAAATGTGAACCGCCAATCGGGTCATGGGATATGCCCCGCTATTCGGGCGTTATTCCGCTCTTAATCGGGCAGGCTGCCCCAATACACTACGGTTGATTGCTGCCAGCAGAGGCTCCCTGCATGTCCGTCAAACAGAAACACCTGCTCGCCAAGGCACAAAAAAACCTTGCTGCCAGGGATTACAGCCGTGCGGGCGCACTGTTCGAGGAACTCGCCGCGCTCTCACCGGAGGCGCACCAGGCGTGGTTTGGGCTAGGCGAAGTTGCGCAGGGCATCGGGCAGCAAGACACCGCCGCCACCTTTTTCAGCCACGCGGTGGGATTGCAACCAGGAAACGCCCGCTACCGGCAAAAACTCGGGGAAACCCTCGGCAAGCTCGGCCAGGTCGAATCAAGCCTTCAGCAACTGCTTGCCGCCCGGCAACTCGCCCCGAAAGACGCTAGCATCCTGTGCAGCCTCTCCGGCGCTTACGTAAAAGCGGGAAGCTGGCAACACGCCCGCCGCCTGCTGGAAGAAGTCGTCCGCCTGCCCCACCCCCTTGCCGCACACTATTGCCTGCTTGGCCTAGCTTGCCAACATCTCGGCGAACCCGACGAAGCCTTGAAAGCCTTCAACAAAGCGACGACGCTTGCGCCGCACTACCCGGATTCCTGGCTCTCCCTCGGGCATCTCTACATCGAAAAACGGGAAATGGACAAAGCCGATGCCTGCCTCAAAAAACTTCAGCCGCTGGCTTCGGATGCCTTCACCACGTTCGATCTTGCGGGCGAACTGGCCTGGGCGCGGGGCAACTCCCGCGAAGCGGCAAGTTTCTACCGACAGGCGGCAGATTCTGCCCCTGATGACCGCAATATCCAGGCCAAGCTCGCCGTAACCCTCATCATATGCGGCGAGGCCCTGGCCGCCATCGACGCGATGAGCCGCGCACACGCGCTGGGCATGCCCGAGGACTGGATACTCGAAAAACTCGGAACCATGTTCGCCGTCAAATACTGGACGCCGATGGCGCGCGAAAACCTGGAAATGGCAGTCGAACGTAACCCGGACAATCTAAGCGCTTGGTGCACCCTGCTCGTCTTGTACACCTCCAGTGGGGAAAGCGAAAAGATACGCAAGACCGCCGACACCATCCTGGAGAAAGACTCGGACAACATCTACGCGCTGATGAGCCTTGCTACCTGGCACAACGACCAAGGCCGTCATGATGAAGCCCTGGAACTGCTCGCACGCGCACGGGAGAAAAACCCCCATCACCGCGGCACGTATTCCAAAGCATTATGGGCAATGGTTTCTGCCTCCTCTGTCGGCGCGGCAAACATCCTCAAACTGGCGCAGACCTTTGACGAGCGCATCTTTCGTCCTCTGTTCCGGGGCAACGATTTTGCTACCCGTAACCGCGACCCAGAACGACGGTTACGCATCGGCTGGCTCTCCTCTGATATGCGCACCCACCCGGTTGCTGCCTTCATCTGGCCGTTTCTCGAACATATCGATCGCGAGAAGCTGGAAACCTTTATCTACTACAACTTCTCCGAAGAGGATGACATCACCCGCCGGATCAAGGCATGCGCCCAGCAATGGCGCGTGGTCGTAGGCATCGGCGACGATGGGCTGGCAGACCTCATCGAAGGCGACGAAATCGACATCCTCATCGACCTCAACGGCTTCACCGACGGGAACCGCACCGAAGCTGCCGCACGCAAGCCCGCCCCTATCCAAGTCACATGGCTTGGCTTTCCCGGAACCAGCGGCATGTCTTCGATGGACTACATTTTTATCCCCCCCGACCCCGTGCTGGAAAAACCCGGCTGGAGCGTAGAAACCCCCTGGCCCTTGCCGGACTGCTACGGCGCACGCGCCGAAATCAGCAACGCTGCCATCCTGCCAGGATTGCCCTGCGAGCGCGAACCCCTTCCTTTCACCTTCGCCTGCTTCAACCACTTCCGCAAGGCCAGTGAAAAAACCGTTGAACTTTGGAGCCGCATCCTCGTCCAGTGCCCGCAGTCTCGTCTGATTCTCGTTGCCATTGGCGGGCGGGACGATGAGACCATCCGTTACTTCGCCAGCAAATTCGAGCGCCACGGTGTTAATCCCGAACAACTGGAATTCCGGGGCTACGTTGCAAGGCAGAAATACTACGAAAGTTACAATGAAATCGATTTGGGGCTTGACCCCTTCCCCTATAACGGCGGCACGACCGGCTACGACTCTATCTGGATGGGCGTGCCCTTCGTCACCTGGCCTGGCGAGCATCTTTCCGCCCGCATGGGTAAGGCGATCCTTGAAAACGTCGGCCTGCACGAACTGGTTGCATCGAGTGCCGACGATTACGTGAACATTGCCGTCGCCCTCGCAAACGACCACGACCGGCTCAAACGCCTGCGCGCCAACCTGCGCGAACGCATGCTTACCAGCCCGTTGCTCGATGGCCGCCGCATGGCTCGCAGCCTGGAAGATGCTTTCCGCGGCATGTGGCAGCGCTGGTGCGAAACCAAGTCATTACCTTGACAACAAACAACGGAGCCGGCAATGGACACTGATACAACCTCAGTCTGGAAAAAACAAAGTTACTTCGATATTTACAGAAACCATCAGGGATATGCTTGTCATAAATGGATGCATTATCCATTTATATACGACCAAATTTTTGCTCGTTATCTTGACTCTGGAAAACCGTTATACCTACTTGAAATCGGCGTACATAACGGTGGTTCGCTCGAGATATGGAAAAAATATCTCCCACCCGGTTCAGAAATTCACGGGTTGGACATCAATCCAAAATGCCTGGAACTTGATTTCAGCAGCAACATTCATTTCCATCTGGGTAGCGCCACAGATGAAGTTTTTTTAAACCACCTGTTTGCCGACAAAAATTTCGACATAATCATTGACGATAGCTCGCATCAAAGCAGCGATATTATTTCAGCCTTTTTAAATCTGTTCAAAAAAATTAATCCTGGTGGCGCTTATATCATTGAAGGTTTACATGCCTCTTACCGAGAGAGTAATAGTGCTGGATTGCGTACCAAAATTTCTTCAATTAAATTTTTCAAACAATTCATTGATACGCTTCATTTCGATTATGTTTCGAAAAATCAGTTTCCAAAAAATATAGATATCACACCAGCTATGAAGCAGTATCGCCAGGAAATTGCAAACATATCTTTTTTTGATTCCATTTGCAGCATCACCAGACTCTCACAAACAAAAAATATCCCGTTTGGCATAGTTACAAACGGTAATATTTTCAAAGTAACTCCATTTGATTCTTCTAAAGAAATGTTATTAAAAAACAAACTACAAGATATTGAAACAACCCGTCTTATGTATGCCACCACAGGAAACGGTTCAAATACACAACCAGCAATGGAGAGAAAGGAATTATTGCTTGCCAATGGCATTAAGGTTTTCAATGAGGGGGATTACAAAACCGCCATCGAATGCTTTTCCACGGTAATGACGAAAGAGCCGAAAAACCCACTGCCCTGCGCATACTTGGCCTTTATTTGCGCACGTCAGGGTCTTCTTCAGGAGGCGCGCGATTTCATTGCACAATCGGCCAAAATTGCCCCAGAGCGTGCCGATCTCATCGCGGCACTGGGCGAGGTTTTTCTGAAGAACGGCAATCCTTCCGAAGCAGTGGAATACTTACGGGAAGCCGTCCGATTGCAACCGAATTTGTTCGCAGCCTATTCGGCGTTTGCGCAAAGCCTGCATTTAACCGGGCAAAGCGAGGAAGCGGTTTCTATCCTACAAACTGCTTCCAACGTTCCATCCAATGCTCAATCATCTATCCAGAGTACCTTGCTGCAAATACTAGCCGAATGCGGCGATTTGTCCGAATTTACAAAATATTCGCTACGATTTTCGCATGGGTTACCCGATGCCCTGCTGGCGGCACGTTGCTTGGCGCGTTTCGAAGAAAACGGTGAAGAGTTTCTTGAAACTCTTTCCAGTATCCAGGCTCGATTGGAAAGCGTAATCCATTCCAGCAAAAACTACGCCGGATCCATGCCAAACGAATCCGGCCTAACAAGAATCGCTTTCATGACTGGCGACTTCACTTCACACCATCAATTTGAACAGCTTTACGCGCTCTTCCTCTATTTGCCGACGGAGCGTTTCTTCACCCTTTTCATTACCTGCTTCGCACATCCGCCCAAGGACGACATGGTTCATCGGTGTGCCATGCTCGCCGACACGTTTTTGAGCATTAACGAGGACAAAGATGACAGCGCGGTTGAAAAGCTCCGTGCACTCACACCAGATATCTTGGTCAATATGGAAGTCTGTTCCCCTTCGGAACGCCTAGCGGTTTTTCTAGCCACGCCTGTACTTCATAAATTCCTGTGGGCCGACGCGCCCATCCCGCCCATTGCGCCAAATGTGCGAACTCTAGCAGGTGCGCGTCTCTCCGTAGGGAACATGCTGCCCACTGTGAACCTCCCCGAAATGGGTGAAGTGTTCGACCTGCCTGAGTTGCCGTTTACAGACAAGGCCGCACGGAAAATGGGTGAACCGCCGGTTCTAGGTTGCCTCGTGCCCGCTGCGGGAATTGCCCGGAATGGCTGGCAATTCTTTGCCGAAACGTTGCGAAACCATCCCTTTGCCATGCTCGTCATCAACCTGGAAGAACTGGGACAGGCGGCACAAAACTTTATCAGCGCGCAATTCTCCAGTGCGGGTGTTGACCCCGCGCGACTCGTTTTTATCAGCATCCGCACAGTAGAAGAATTCTGCTTGGCTTGGCAGTCCATCGACCTGGGATTGTTACCGCCGGTCAACCCTGGTGGCCTTGCCCTGCCCAGTTGCTTGTGGATGGGTAGGCCGTGTTTGGTTCTCGATTCCATCTTGCCTTGGTCGCAGCGTCCCACCGCCTTCCTGAAAGCACTTGGCAGGGAAGAATGGATAGCCACCGGAACACCGCATTATGTAGACCTTGCCCTGCAACTCGCCCCGCCAGGACAAAAGATAAAACCCGACCCGGCATTACGCGAGCGCATGAAGGCGCTGGGGCTAACCGACGCAAAAGGCTTCGCGCATGGTTTTGCGGAAGCTATGTCGGTACTCCCTTAAGCAGCCAATCCATTCCCTTTGCCACACCCGGTAAACAGTAACGCCATGAACGCATTTTCCGTCATCGTTTGCAGCATCAATCCGTGGAATTTCGCCCAGGTCGGCACACATTTTGAGCGCCTGCTCGCAGGAGCCCCACATGAGGTTATCGGCATTCATGACGCGCGCTCGCTGGCAGAAGGCTACAACCGGGGTTTACAGCGTGCACGCGGTGATATCGTAATTTTCTCCCATGACGACGTGACTTTTCTCGACAGGCAGTTCGCACAAAAAATCAGTACGCGGATGCAATCATGGGATGTGCTCGGTTTTGCCGGGGCTTCGCGCCTGGTCTACCCCATCTGGTTTGCCGCACGAGAGCATTTGAACGGTGCGGTCTGCCACTGGTTTCCCCATTTCGCCAATCGTCTTCAACTTTTTATTTACGGTGTGCAGGATTGGCCTGTGACAGGCAGCATCGAGGTACTGGATGGTCAATGCATGATTGTCCGGCACGAGGTTGCATCAGCCATCGGGTTTGACGCCGACACCTTCGATAGTTGGCATTTGTACGATTGCGATTTCAGTTTTGCAGCCCATCTTGCTGGTTACAAAATCGGGGTTTGTTGCGACATTCCCTACATCCACGCTTCCACAAGCATGCAGGGTAACCAAGACATTTTCACTTCCGATATCTATCGGGAATACATCGAGCGCTTCTCTATAAAGTACGAACACCAGCGCATCATGCTACCGTTCATACAGCATTCTGCACGGGGCACAGATTGTTTCGTCAGTGACCACAAAAACCTGGTCAAGCTCTGGACAGAAAATGTTTTTCGCCGCGCTACTGTGTCCATTTCCCGTCGTTACGCGGGGGAATTTTCATGAACCTGCTCCCTTCTTTCTCCGTCGTCATTTGCAGCAAAGATGCCCTAAAATTCACCCACGCCAGCGAATGTTATGAACAGCTTCTTGCCAATTTTCCGCACGAGATCATCGCCATTCATGACGCACGCTCACTGGCCGAGGGCTACAACCGTGCCTTGCGACGGGCACGCGGTGATATCGTAATTTTCTCTCATGATGATGTCCTGATTATCGATCCAGATTTCGCCCAAAAAATCAGTCACCGCTTAAGGGATTTCGACATTCTGGGCTTCGCAGGCACGCGCCGCGTCGTCGCGGATATCTGGTGGCGTGCAGGGTTTCCCTGGTTATCCGGCGCAGTTACACACATCAGAGATAGGAAGCTAAACCTAAATCACTGGAACCCCGAACCCTGGCCTGTGGTAGACGACATCCAGGGCATTGATGGCCTTTGCATCATGGCCCGCCGGGAGGTGGCGAAAGAAATTGGTTTCGACGAAACCACCTTTGACGGTTTTCACCTCTACGACCTCGATTTCAGCTTTTCCGCTTGGCGTGCTGGCAAAAAGCTCGGGGTGTGCTGCGATATCCCGGTTATCCATGCCTCGTGGGGCAAATACGGCAAAGTACACGCGCACTACGGCCGCTTGTTCATCGAAAAACACAGGGACACCCTACCTACCAATGAACAAAAAATCGACAAGATCGTAGGGACGTTTGCAATTTTTTCCGATCACAACGCACTGTGCGAGGTGTGGCGGGAAGATGTCATGCGCCGCAACTGGATTGCTTTTCAAAAAAATGAGGAGGAAGTTTCCGGGCAGTTCCGGAATGTTTTCGGTTCTACAAGCACAATGAAATAACCATTTAGCATTTTTCACAAAAAATACAACCAATAAAAAAACGAACATGGCGAACTTTCACCTCATGCACTGCGTGCACCCACGCGCACATGGGCTACTCGGCTATCTGGAAGTGATCCAGACGATTGGCTGGGCTCTTGAGCAGCTTGGGCATCAAGTCAAATATGAACTCAATCACTTCGACCCGCAGGCGATCAATATTGTCTTCGGGGCTCAGGTTCTGCCTATGGAGACGTTGACGGAATTACCTGACAACACAATTGTGTACCACATGGAGCAGCTACGTAACGCCGCACCAGCGCAAGTAAAGCCACAGTTACGCCATGCAGCACAGCACTTCGAGATTTGGGATTACACCGATGCGAACGCTACTGTATGGGTCGCTCTAAATGCCAAGCGCTTACAGACGGTTCCGATAGGGTATGCTCCCCTGCTTACGCGCATTGCGCGACCTCCGCAGCAGGATATCGATGTCCTGCTTTATGGTTTATCAAGCCAACAGCGGCTACAAGCGCTGCACCTTCTTTCACAAGCCGGACTCAGTACCGTCTATCTGAGCGGTTTGTATGGGCAGGCACGCGATGAGTTGATCGGTAGGTCGAAAATTATTCTGAATGTCACGCTTTATGTGCGTTCGCAGATATTCGAAATCGTGCGCGCTTCATATCTGCTCGCCAATTCCAAAGCAGTCGTAGCCATCCGCGACCCGCATGTGGCCATAGAACCTGATATCGAGCGTGCAATCCGCTTTACCACGATGGAGCGTGTTATCGAAGACTGCCTTGAGTTGTGCGAGCACGATGACCTGCGCGCACGCATCGAAACTACAGCGCTTAAGCTCATCCAACGCCGCGATATCCGCCCCATTATCAACAGTGCACTATCAAAAAGCTCGATCCTGGGTAGCCCTGCATAAGGTCATTGAACCAGTGGCTGCGCTTCTTTCCTGGAAAGGTCCGTCAGCGCCATGATCTCTTCGACGAACCGTTGCGTTGTAACGCATTGCGAGCAATTGTATGGCTTACCTCTGCCCAGCCTTCGGCCAAACCTTGGTTCATTGCATCAAGCTTGTAGTGTGCGATGTCGCGCCACAGCTTCTCGTGCGATTCGGCCTCTATCTTCGCCTGCTTGTCCGCATTGAGTTCCAGCAGCTTGTCGATGGCCTCTTTCACATCCGGGTTTTTCTCGGCGGACATCTCCAGCATCTCCTTGTCACGGATACCTGCGAACTTCATCCAATCCCAGAGCGCCGCCCCATTCGGTTTGTCCGGCAGTTTGGGCAACTCCAATGCGACCACTTCCATCAGATCCGTGAATTGCGCATCCGCACGGCCACCCAGCGAATACCGATTATGGAAATCGCCCCTTCTGGGACAAGGTGAAACATGGTGAAGAAATACGAGCCGAGCGCTTGGTTTTCCAGTATTCTTCGGATGCGCCGACCTGTCTCACCACCATTTTCGCCAAGTAGGACACCATGCATTCGTGCATGCCGCCATGGTCGCAAATCCCACTGGAGTTCCCCAGATACGTGCTCAGCGGAAACGAATGACTTCGGTGTCCGGCTTCTTCTCTTGGATGACAGTCCCCCGTACCGGCGGGGCATAGCCTTCGTTGATGGCGATTTGTTCTTCCACTTGACGGATCACATCGACGCCCAGGCTCTTGGAAACTTCGGAGATCACTTTGCCACGGTTCAGGACAATGTTTGCTCCTGCCGAGGTAACGAGCTTCGTATCTTGCCCTTCGCCCATGGCAGAAAACGCGGCCTTGACCTCAAAAGTTTTGGTGCTGATAAGGCTGAAATCGCCAACCAACTCCAGACTCAGTGTGTAAGATACCGTATCCGTGTTCAGGATCGGATTGGCTTCTTCCCGGAACTGGATACTGCTCACAGTACCAAACAGCACATAATCTGCGCCAGGATACATACCTTTTTTGATACGGTCGACGATATCGTAGAGTTTTTCCATGTCCTTGGCGGTATAGGGCTTTCCCTCCGTAACGCGGAGATACCCCGTTTTTAGCAGTTCACCCTTAATATCAGCCGTGAATTTGCGCAGTTCGCCCCGTTCAATATAGGAGTAAGTCCCTTCATAGGAGGAATAAGTCGATGAGCGTTCCCCCTTCATCGCCTCGCGGCGGCTGAAATCGGTTTCGTGCGATGCGGCACGCACCGACGATTTGGAAGTAGCGTCGACTGTGCGGAAATATTCCTGTACTTTTTCCTCATAAGCGAGGCTGGTGACAGCGATTTTCACTTCACGCGCCTGCGCGAACGGTGCAGCTAGCGTAGAAATGGCCAGCATGCTACCAAGTAACAGCTTTTTCAAAGCATTCGTCATAGTATGTGGCTCCCAGGCCATATGTAGCGCCCGCCCGATACGTAATAAAGCACGCAAGAGGGCGGACGATGGATCAAAGCAGGAAAACTAGAATTTCCCCAGCTAGGAGGAAAATCAATTACTTGCGCAGCGTCTTGCGGATTTCCTTTTCATCCGACCATTCTACTATGCCGCTCTCGATTTCGATCAGACGCATGTTGATCTTGTAATACACGTCTTTAACGCTGGCATCCCTCTTGACGATGGAGGAAACGCTACCATCGATCCGGTATTGCGCGCCCTGCATGTTGCCCACCTTCGCAGCCGTGCTCTTCTTGTACAGACCGGTCTGGTTCTGGCGGATCAATTCGTCAGTCTGGTTTTGCATTTCGTCGCCCGCGATCACATAGCGCACCCCATTCTTCTGCAATTGGGTGAGGATGGTGTCGGTGATGAGCTTGGTGTCGAAATACTCACTTGTTTTGTTTGCCACCGGCGAAGCCATAAGCAACCCGCGCTGACGGATGATGTCTTGCAATAACGGCGTTTGCAGCATGGACATGGTCATCTTTTCGGCAGTCATCTGGATGTCGGTGGAACCCAAGTCGGTCGACACTGTTTCGACGGCCTTTGAATCGCCATAGCTGACGCCCTTACCCCCGGTCGTAGGCGAGTTCGTCGTGATGCAGGCAGACATGGAAAGAGACAGCACGGCGGATAAAAGAAGAACGCGGTAAAACCTCATATAAGTGCTCCTGGAATGAGAAACGTCGTTTGAGAAAACGGTTAGCGGTATGGCGGGTTATCGCCGGCACCGGTACGTTCGGAAGTAGTCGAATTATGGGGACTCTGCAATTCGAGTTTGAAATCGACAGCCTTGAATGTCGGCGCGATGGCGTTGAGAACTTTGTCCTGCTTGCCATAGATGATCTCAGGCTTCCAGGGCTCTTCATCCCAGACTGTGAAACCATCGGCATCCAGCCAGCGGAACCGGTAATACAACTGTTCGTTCTTGGGGGACGAATTGGTTACCGTAAACTGTATGCGCAGCAGGTTATCCCGGCGCGCAGCACGCATGTCTGTCACCGTGAGGGAGTCTATTTTGCCAAGTTCTTCCACCTTACTGGCAATCGAACCGCCATCGGCAGCGTAAATGGGCTGGCAGACACCTGCGCATGCTGCCCCAAGGGCGAGAAGCGCAATCATTTTTTTCATGTTCCGATTCCTGTCAAAAACATACACATACGCTCAAGCAACGGGCGCCAAGCAAGCTCGAGGGGGCATCACATCCTGCCCGTCCCCCCGTAGGTTTTCAGAACAGTTTCTTCGGCAAGAGCTTGCTGGCTGGATTATCATTTTTCATAGGCTTTTCCTCCTGAGCAGGAACCACGGGCTGCTTTTGCTTCGCGGCTGCGTCCACCCTCTTCTGGATCGCCTCAATGCCTTCATCCTCTTCGAGCTTCGCCCAGTTGGAGGAAGGCAGTTGGGTGACGGAACCTTTTGCGCCCTGCTGACCAACATAGACGAAGTCGCCGATTATTCGGATAGGAACGATGTTGACCTTGCCACCGACCGTGATCGTGCCGCGATAGGTTCCCCTGCCGGTACGGAATTCAATCATTTGCTCCCCCACGGGCAGGATAGCGCGGGCAATAGACAGGCGTGCAGGTAAGGTGCGCCATGAACGCTCATCAGCCTGTTCCGTCACAACGGTCGCCGCACCTACTGCAATACCTCCCAAGACTCCAGCTTTCTTCTGCGCCTCATATTGCGCACCACCTTTGGCGATGCCGCGGATAGCCGTGCGGCCAATGATGCCGGGCAACTGATCCTTCAACTGGCGGTTCGCCATTGCATCAACGTTGACGATGGTCTCAACGGGCAGTTTTTTCCCACTGACGTTGATATCGGTCGGTGTGTAAACTCCAGAGGAAATAACGACTGGGAACGACAGGGGCGCAACAATCAGCTTCTTGTTGATCGGCAATGGCACGGGAACCATCACGGATTTCAACGCCGGTGCCTGGCCGCTCTCTACGACGAAGAGCACGTCAGCTTCATTGGGGCCGGGTCTCGCTTGCTTACCCTTGCCGTGAACCTTGGCACGGATCAACGTGCTGTCGGGCCGCAATTCCAAGGCGTTACGATAGCCGGGGTCGGACAGCGACGGTTCTCCCGTCATTTCAAAGAAATAACCGGAAAGGTAATGCGCAAACGCGTTCTGGTAACCATTCTTGAGTGCGTTCACTTCCGGGCTTTCCAGGCGATCCATTGGATACCCGTTTCCAAGCAAATCAGCAGGTTTGAGCGAGATTGACTGCTTTTCCTTTTCTTCGCGGATCTTGTCGTATTCCTGCTCGCGGAAATTTTTGATGAGGGTTTCGCGTTCGAAGGTTTTTTTCATTTCGACGCGGGCATTATCGGTATTGCCTAGCATGATGTGATCGAGCATCAGTTTCGTAGACAGAAACACTTTTTCATAATCCTGACCGTCATAGCTGCGTACACGGTCGCTCACCAGGAGGGCACCAACGTCGCCGAGAACCTTGGTTGGATTCATCCGGTACTCATCCTCCCAAGTCTGCACGATTCCATCGGCTTGCAACCAAGCGTCGCGGCTTGGTTCGTATTCACTGCCCAAGCGAAGCAGTTCACCCTTTTCAAAGTAATACAGGATGTCCTTGCCTTCTCCATTTTTCCCGGAAGAATGATTGTTCGATTCGAGTTGCGACAGTGCACCGCTGAGGTTACCCTCTTTCAGCAAGGACACAGTATCCCCCATCTCCTTGTCATAACTACGCAGGGGATTTCCCGCACAACCCGCCAACAGTGCCGAAGCAACGAGGACGGGCAATAGCAGGCGCCGAGCGGGATGTAGCGGCATGTTCGTGTGTTGTTCCATGATGTTCTTGTTCCCCTGTAAAAAAAAACTGTGAAAAAATCTTTGTATTTATACATGACAAAAAGACATTTGTCTACTTCGTCCTAGACAACATTATCAACCCGGCAATTAAATACAAAATATGATGCAATCAAAATAAGCTGTGCATATTGAAATGAATAGAAAATTGAACCTGTCCTATCGAAACGTATGCCTAACGAGTTGGTGCGGCAGGCGTCCCTGGACGCCTGCCCGGATACCCTCCCGCCGACAATGCATACTGTTTGTTTCACCCCGGTCACGGTAGCCAGCATGCCAGCGCAGAATTTTCTGAACCCTCACCGTGCATGGCCTTATCCCGAGCATGAACTGCAAAGCTAACAGCCAAGATAACCGGCGCGGCGCAGCCGCGTCCGGGCTGATTGTAGGGTTAGGGAACCTCTGACTTGCTCCGTTCGCCCGGAGCTTGTCGAGGGGCATATGGCGCACCAACCAGGGTTTCGACAGGCTGCCCGAACGGATGGGAGTTGTGCAGATGTTCCCTAATCGCGAGGCCTTTCCATGTAGAACGCCGGTCCCGCGAAGCTCTCTTCGCCCGAACACAACACAACGACAAAGCGGAACGTCCCCGGCGTCAACAGGCTATTGGCACGGCAGCCCGAGGCGCAATTGCTGCCACAGGAGAGGCCGTTCCACGGTAGCGGTCGTACATGTTCGCCGCTGCGCAGCGTGATGCAGTTGGGTATCTTCGGCGAATCGCTGGAACACGAGAGTTGTACGTCCGTGTACTCATTCTGCCACACTCCGTTGTCCAGACGTTGCACCTGAACGTTGGACGACAACGAAACTTCACCGCCTTCGTTCACGATCTCGAAGGCTCCCGGGGACGTGGTGTTGCGAACGCTCACGCCCTGCGCATGAGCGCTTCCGACGACGAGCAAGAAAGCAGCGATTATCGCAAAAATCTTCATGGCTGCCTCACGTCGTGGGAAGTCCACACGCGACTCTCGTGGCGATTTGCCGCGCCTACAGCAGTAACGGCTGCACGTGCGGCTCGGAATACTTGGTTGCAGCTTTGCGACTGCGGGGAAGTCAGCACGTTCGTGAACCTCACGTCAGTTGGTACTCCCCTGATAACGGGACCCATATTGGCCCCGGTACCCGCGAGCGGCGTTATCTGGAACGTCGGCACGGCGCCGAACGTCAGCGGCTTGAACTTCGCCTGCCATCTCTGGTTCCAGTAGAACGAGGCAAGATGATGAAAGGCACCGGCAGGATCGCGCACACTCAGAACCGTGCAGAAGAAGAATTCGAACTGCGCCTCGTCAAGATAGTTTGGCTGGCCGGTGAGCGAATTCCTCTCAATGAGGTTGCACGTCTCAGACGGGCTGTCGAAAAAGTTGAAAGTCAGCCGCTGCGGAAACGCCGTACCCGCAAGCCCGCCCCTCGCGATTGCAAGGCCGTTTGCGTTGTAGAAGATGTTGTTGACTGGGCTGGTGTCGACGCAGTCGCGGCATGCCTGCGCAAAGCGCGCTGGCGGGCGTCCGCGCTGGACGAAAATGCTGCCGTCTGAATTGCGCTGTCCACGATAGTTGCACCAGTTTGTCTCGACCCACTGAGCCTGGATGAATCCCGCAGTCCATCCCGACGCGTCGTCTCCCGCAACACCGTTGAGCGTCACCTCGCCGGTTGCGGTGATGTTGCCACCGGTGAAGGCCATCTCTGATCCCGAAACGACCGGGTGATTGACGGTTGGCCGTTGTGTCACCACGATATTCGCAGAATTGTTAGCGATGCTTACGGTCATATTGATCTCTCCTTTCAATGCTAACGAATAAGATAACCGGCGCGGCGCAGCTGTGAAAATCATCTAGCCGACCTCCCAGCACCGCAGTTGCGGCAGGGTTAAAGTGAGTTTGGGAACTTGCACTAACCACAGGAGGCCGGAGATGAAATATAGCGGAATTGACCTGCATTCGAACAACAGTGTGGTGAGCGTGTTGGATGAAGAAGACAGGGTTGTCGTGGAGAAGCGCACGGCAAACCCGAACCCAGACTGGAACAAGAGCCATTTACCGTGAATGGAATGCCGTGCCGCCGTCACCGATTGCAGTTAATGCGGATCGCCCGCAACGTGAGCCAGCCAAGGATTGGCACCGGGGAACCGGTAGCCACGGGTCTGTGTGAACCCATTGGACGCGGTTGCGGCACCAACGTTTTTCTGGGGCGGCAAGACCGCCAGGGCGGACGGCGGTTTCACTGCCCTCCCGCTTGATCCTGATGGGTGTCTGGCGCGATTCGTCGCAGCCATGAACTGAAGAAACGGGCGTGATCGGCCGCTGCAAGCGGTGGATGAAAGGATTAAAAACCGGCGGCTAACGCCGCCATGGATTTGCTTACTCGCTTGACTCGGGTCGGCTAATGGGTGGCCGGGAAGAGGATGAAACATAACGCCGGGAGAAGGGAACACAGACCATTTTGAGGTACTACATCTAGTACAAATATTTTTCTTGACATACAACAAAAAATATTAACTATATGTTTATTTTAAAAATCATATTTTTGCAAACTCCGTGGTATGGCAGTATGCTTTGTGCCCCACATACACTCAGGGAGACGAAGACACCATGAGCACGACATCCCGGGCCGCCCTCAAACCCACCGCCGAGAACTTAGCTGCGCAGGAAATTTCCGCTGAAGTCCTGGTCGAGAAGTACGCGAAAGGGGACGAAAAAACCGTGCACGAGGTGCGCCAGCGTGTAGCGGGTGCGCTGGCTGCGGTCGAGGCCGAGGATAAACGCACGTTCTGGGAAGCGCGTTTTCTGGAAGCACAAGAGAAAGGGTTCGTACCCGCAGGACGGATCAACAGCGCAGCGGGTACGACACTCGCTGCCACCCTCATCAACTGCTTCGTTCAACCGGTGGGTGATTCCGTTACCAAGGCCGTCGACGGGCGACCCGGCATCTATACCGCGCTCGCCCAAGCGGCGGAAACCATGCGGCGCGGCGGTGGCGTCGGCTACGATTTTTCCTCGATCCGTCCCAAGGGTGCGATGGTTCGGGGAACCGCTTCCAACGCCTCGGGACCGGTGTCGTACATGCGGGTATTCGACCGTTCGTGTGAAACGGTGGAATCGGCAGGCGCACGGCGCGGCGCACAAATGGGGGTGCTGCGCTGCGACCATCCCGACATCGAGGAGTTCATCCACGCCAAGGACAAAGGGGATCTGACGAATTTCAATATTTCCATCGGCGTCACCGATGCCTTCATGCGTGCGGTAGAAGCGGGCGAGATGGTCGAACTCGTCCACAAGTCCGAACCGGGCGAGGATATTAAAGCCGCAGGCGCATACCCGCTTGATGACGGGACGTGGGTCTATCGCAAAGTCGAGGCTCGCGACCTTTGGACGCAGATCATGCGCTCGACTTATGACCACGCTGAACCCGGTATCCTTTTCCTGGATCGCATGAACCAAGACAACAACCTCAGTTATTGCGAAACCATCGAGGCCACTAACCCTTGCGCCGAACAGCCGTTACCGCCGTATGGCTGCTGTTGCCTGGGTTCGATCAACCTGACGTTGTTCGTCCAGGAACCGTTTTCCGAAAAAGCCGCTTTCGATTTCGATGGGTTCGGCAAAATTATCGATACCGCCGTCCGCATGCTCGACAACGTGCTCGATACCACACACTGGCCACTGGAACAGCAACAGGAAGAAGCAAGTTCCAAGCGCCGGATTGGCCTGGGTTTCACCGGCCTCGGCGACGCGCTCATCATGCTGCGCAAGCGTTATGACACGGAAGAGGCGCGCAGTGAGGCTCGCAAGATCGCGGAACACCTGCGTGACCGCGCCTACGCTGCTTCGGTAGAACTGGCCCGCGAACGCGGGTCATTCCCGCTCTTCAACGCAGACATGTACCTCACCGGCAACAATTTCGCGTCGCGCCTGCCTAGCGCATTGAAAGAGCGCATCCGCAAACACGGCATCCGCAATTCGCATCTGTTGTCGGTTGCGCCCACCGGTACGATCAGCCTCGCGTTCGCGGACAACGCCTCCAACGGCATCGAACCACCGTTCTCTTATACCTACACGCGCAGGAAGCGCACGATTGACGGGGATTTCAGGGAACACAGCGTGGAGGACTACGCGTGGCGGCTCTATCGCCACCTGGGCGGCGACGTCAATAACCTGCCGCCGTGGTTCGTCACTGCGCTGGAAATTTCCGCCGCCGCCCACAAGGAAATGGTGGCCGCCGTCGCACCCTATGTCGACACCTCCATTTCCAAAACGGTCAACGTCCCGGAAGACTACCCATATTCGGACTTTGAAGATCTCTATCTCTCGGCGTGGAAATCCGGCCTCAAGGGACTGGCTACCTACCGCCCCAACAGCGTGCTTGCCCCGGTGCTGTCTGTCGCACCTGCCGTAAACCAGAAAAAACCACAGGACGTAGATATTTCGGATGCCAATCGCCGACTTTCGATCAAGAGCCTGCCTGCCCCGGTGCTTGCCAGCCTGCGCTGGCCGGGCCGACCCGTACTGCCCGGCGGTAATCTGTCCTGGACGTACATGATCGACGCGCCTTCCGGTGGGTTTGCACTCTTTGTCGGGCAGGTCAAGGTCGACGAGGCGCTCGACATGTTCAACCCCAACCGCGAGTTCCCGTTCGAGGTCTGGGTGAACGGTGCCGACCAGCCACGCGGTTTGGGGGCGGTTGCCAAAACGCTGTCGATGGACATGCGCGCCAACGATCATGCCTGGCTCAAGCTCAAGCTCGACACCCTGGCTCTGACTGTGGGTGAAAAATCCTTTGAACTGCCCTTCCCGCCCCACGGTGAGAAAAAACTCGTTCCCGGTGTCGTATCCGCCTTCGCCCAGGTCGTACACTACCGCTGCGAACAACTCGGCGCGTTCTCCCACGAAGGGCCGATCCCAGTGCTCGATACGCTGTTCAGCCTGGAAGAACCCAGAACCGGAACCGACGGCACGCTTTCCTGGACGGTCGACATCCACAACCCGGCCACGGGCGAAGATTTCGTGCTCGGCCTCAAGGAAATCACCCTGCCCGATGGTGTGACACGCCCCTATTCGGCCTGGCTCTCCGGCAACTACCCAAGGGCGCTCGATGGCCTCACCCGCATCCTGGCGCTCGACATGCGCGTGATGGATCCGGCCTGGATCGGCATGAAACTGAGGAAACTCCTCGACTACCCCGAACCGCTCGGCGATTTCATGGCCTTCGTGCCGGGGGGACGCAAGCAGCAGACCTTCCCGTCGACCGTGGCCTACATTGCCCGTCTCATCATCCACCGCTATGCCATGCTCGGCGTACTCGACGAAAACGGCTATCCGGTCGCCGAGATGGGCATCCTGGAGTCGCCGCGCGTCGAGGGTGAACCCAAAGTCATGCACGGTGCGCCGTGCAAGGAATGCGGAAACCATACGGTGATTCGCAAGGACGGTTGCGACTTCTGCACCGCTTGTGGCGCAGTAGGGGCATGTGGATAAAACCACACCTGCACTGCTTGCATTCAGCTACATTACGGGGATAATCAACCACAAGCCGGGGCGCACCAAAAGTGCCTCGGTTTGTGGTTTTGCCTTCGTTTTTCACAAACGACGGATTGTTCCCGTCCTAACGCCACATGATGCTCCACCGCCTGAACTGGTTTTTTGCGCTTTTTGCCGTGAGTCTGTTTTTCGCGGCTCCAGCCTTCGCTGAATCGCCGCGCCCCACGCAAGCCCATGCCAAAGCGGCTATCGCCACCGTTCAACTGCTGTCGCATTATCACTACCAGGCTCCGCCGCTCGACGACGCGCTTTCGGCGCAAATCTTCGACCGTTACCTGAAGGCGCTCGACCCTGGTCACCTGTTTTTCCTGCAATCCGACATCAACAATTTCTCCTGGGCGCGCACCACGCTCGACGACGCCATCCTCGAAGGCAGGCTCGAAACGCCTTTCCTCATCTTCGACCGTTATGCCGAACGCGTCAAAAAAATGCAGGGTATCATCCAGGAATTGCTCGCTGGTAACTTTAATTTCACCATAGACGAAAGCTTTGAACCGGATCGTAGCGAAGTGCCCTGGTCCGCTTCCGACAACGAATTGCGCGAGGTATGGCGCAAGCGGATCAAGAATGACTGGCTGCGCTTGCGCCTGGCCGGGAATGACGACAACTCCATTCGCCGCACGCTCCTCAAGCGCTACGGGCATGCACTGAACCGTTCCGTCAAACTCAGCAGCGACGACGTATTCCAGGTTTTTATGAATGCCTGGGCTAGCGCGCTGGAGCCGCATACCAACTACCTCGGGCCACGTGCGGCAGAAGACTTTGCCATTTCGATGAAATTGTCGTTGGTTGGCATTGGCGCAATGCTCCAAGAGCGCGACGATTACGTCATCGTGCGCGAGCTCGTCCCCGGAGGGCCCGCGCAACGTTCGGGCAAGGTCAACACTGGCGACCGAATCGTTGGTATCGCGCAGGGTGAAAAAACCCCCATGGTCGATGTCACTGGTTGGCGGGTAGATGAAGTTGTCCCGCTCATCCGGGGCAAACACAATTCCATCGTCGTACTTGACATTTTGCCTGTTGATGCCTTGCCTGATGGCGCGCATCGCCGCGTCGCGCTTGTTCGCGACACCATCCGCCTTGAAAATCAGGCCGCTTCGGGTTCGATACAAGAAATTCGTGACAATGGGCAACTTCGGAAAATCGGCGTCATCAAATTGCCCAGTTTCTATCAGGATACAGATGCGCGCCGCAAATCCCTTGGCCAATTTCGTAGCGCTACTATTGATGTCACCCGGATCATCGGAGAATTCAAGCGTGACAAGATCGACGCCATGCTCATCGACCTGCGTAACAATGCGGGAGGTTCGCTCGATGAGGCTGTCTCGCTTACCGGGCTTTTCATCGACTCTGGCCCGGTCGTTATCCAGCAAAATGCACGCGGCCAAACCCGCGTCGAACGCATCCCCACGTCGGGCATGGCTTGGGACGGGCCACTCGGCGTGCTCATCAACCGCGCCTCTGCATCCGCTTCTGAAATCTTCGCTGGAGCTATTCAAGATTACGGACGCGGTATCGTAATTGGAGAAGATAGTTTCGGCAAGGGCACGGTACAAACCCTGATCGACCTTGATGAACTGGAACCTGCCCCGCAACGTCGTTACGGTGAACTCAAGATGACCATCGCCCAGTTTTTCCGTATTTCGGGTAGCACAACCCAACTACGCGGTGTCAGCCCCGATATCACCCTACCTTCGCTCATTGACCCCAAGAGCTTCGGTGAATCGTCCTACGATAATGCCTTGCCCTGGACGCACATCAGCCCCGTCGAATTTCGCAGCGCAGGCAGCATCGCTTCCTTGTTGCCCACGCTCGCCCTACACCACGAACAACGGGTCGCGCAGGACAAGGATTTTCTCCAGCTAAAGGAAAAAGTCGCCGAACTAAAGACCTTGCGCGAGCAAAAAACCATTTCGCTCAAGGAAAGTACCCGGCGCGCTGAACGCGACCGCTTGGAAACCCAGGCCAAGGTACGTGGCAAGAAGAACATCGAACCATCTGGTGATGAAGAATCGGGCGATACCGAAGTGGGCGATGATGGCCTACTCGCCAGTGAACGTAGCCTCTCCAATGAGCTTGCTGCCGAAAAGGCACGCAAGGCCGCACGCGACATCCTTCTCGTGGAAAGCGCAAACATCCTCGGCGACATGGTCACCCTTCTCCGCGCCAACTCTTCTTCTGAAATCGTCCAGCGCGAGAAGGCACGGAAACCTTGATTTCAATCTTTCATGTCTGAATTTTGAACACGCGTCGAGCGTGAGGGTGACCCAGAATTCCGTACCGTTCTAAACTAGAAATTTCGGCATAATTTCTGATGACAAACAGGAGGTTGTGCCGTGAAGAGGTCGAAATTTTCGGAAGAGCAGGATGGCCTTTGCTTCTTCTCGACAGGCGGATTGGAACCGGCACAACAGGAGGTGTTTTCAGCGCGGCATAGCCTGACCGGCAAACTCCCCCTCAGGAAGGAAGTTTTGAGCTCAATGGAGACTCGACCAGATCGATAAGCCGTGCGAGTTGTCCTTCCCGATCTTGCAACCAAGCCGGCAACCAAACACGCGTGACGGCAGGCCAGTGCATGGCATCCCGTAGCAGGGGCGGCGCGCCGTCTCGATCCATCACCGTCAGTTGGGACTTCCACCCGGGGCCGTCCAGCATGATGGCCAGCCGCCAGCCTTTTTCGTTGGTTTTCTTCACGGCAAGGTCAACCCGGAAGGCCGAATGGCCCACTCTGGTTTGTACAACGTAGCCGCGTGCTTCCAGGGCTTTGGCAATTTCAAGTGCCAGGGAGCCGCGCCCCTCTTCCGGGATGGGCGCTTCCGGCATCGTCTCGCTGGGGCTGGCCGCAAACACCAGGTAATCCCTCAAATCCTTTACCCCAGCATAAATTTCGTGCTCGGGGCCGATGTTTTCCGGGCCAAATGAGGCCAACAGCCTCACCTGTTTGCGTGCGCGCGTAATAGCGACGTTCAGCCACCGCTCGCCTCCCCCAAAACTCAACGGGCCGCAGTCCAAAGGCAAGTATCCCGTAGCCGGGTCGGGCGAAAGCACGAGCGAAACCAGGATGACATCACGTTCTTCGCCTTGCGCATGTTCAAAGCTCTTCACAAAAAGCCTTCGTCCGACAGGCGCCGCAAAGGCATCACGAACCAAGGGTTCTCCTAATTCTTCCAACATGTCCAAAATCAGGTCGCGCTGCGCAGCGTTGAGGCACAGAACGCCCAATGATTCGTCCCGCTTGGCTGGGTCGCGAAGCCGGGCAGTCAGTTCATCGACCAGCGCACGTGCCTCGATGGGGTTGGTTTCATCCACACCACGCAGAAATTTGCCATCGAGTCGCCGCCAGGTGATACCCGCGTGGGCATTGCACCACGCAGACGGCAGAATGGCAAGCTCGCCGCCGTAGTACCGGATATTCGAGAACGTAATGAGTTCTTCGTTTTCGCTCCGGTAATGCCACTTCAACCGTAGCCGTGATAGCCCGGAATTCAGCGCTGCACTCAGGATGCTTTCCTGTTCCGCCCCGGAAATTGCCGCTGACCCAAAACGCTTGGAGGGGGAGGAAGCGCCTACCGCAGTGGCGGGGGGCAGTTGTTTCGTGTCACCGACAATCACGACGGTCCTACCTCGCCCCATCGCACCAATCGCCTCGACTGTCCCTATCCGGGAAGACTCGTCGAAAATCACCATGTCAAATTTCAGCGCCCCAGCATCGAGGATGTGCGCTACCGAACCAGGGCTCATCAGGAAAGCAGGGGCGAAAGTCAGCAGTGCTTCTGGATAGCGTGCAGAAATCTCCCTTAACCCCATGCCAGTACGCCTGCGCTCGATCTGGCGCACAAGGGCAGTGACTTCGCCAAGGATATTGTTCGCACGGAAAGGCCGCCTTGCAAGCAACCGGGCTGGACCGGCCTGTATGGCAAATTTGCGCACTTCGCGTGCACTTTCCAGAAAGGCGGAAACCATCTTGTCCTGCGCGGCATCGTCGAAGTTTTCCATGCCGCAAGCCGTCAGGCGTTCATGCAGCGAGCCCAGAGCCAGGCCGCGCCGCATGACCGTTTCGGCTTCGTCCAAAGAGAATGTCCTGTGCGCCAGTTTGTTCGCGAAATCAATGCCCCCTGCCCGCTCGATGGTGCGAAGCTCCTTGCGCAACAAGGCATGGCGCTGCAACTGTAAAAGCCCCGTACCGGCCAAGTCGTTTTCCCAGCGTGGCATGGCTTCGTCCCACGCTTCCAGCCAAGCTCGACCCGCCAGCCACTGATCGACACTGTGTTCTGTCGCGCCAACGATGGAGAGCCAGCGCGACCAAGCCGCCTCGATTTCCTTCAATGCTCCGATTTCCTGCGCATCCTTGGGTTCCAGCGCCTTCAACCAGGCCACTGGGGCGACCCGTTCCAGCCAGACGGCGTCTTGGGACAGTTTGATGGCGTTATCCAGTTCTTCCAGTGCCCTGGGGCGGTGTGCAGCCCAATTGGCGGGTAGGATCAAACCTACGATGGCTACCGCGTGGGTCTTCAATTCGGCCACCTGCGTGCGGATATTTTGTGCACTCTGCAAGACATCCAACAGGTTGTGGCCTCCCAAGTCAACATCGCTCTGGACAAGCGGCTCGACGGCGATGCGGATGGATTTGCGCCGGAATTCGGCAAATAGCCTGGCTTTGGCCAAGTTGGTCGCCTGAATTGTCCAATCATTGAGTTTTGGGGAGTCAATAAGCCCCGGCGCAAGCATCAAAAGCGCCTCTTGGTTAGAGGTGAGGAAGAATTCCAGTTTCTCTCGCAACGCAGTGGTAGCGCTCCGCCATGCGGGACGGTCGATGTCGCGGAAATACGCCTTGCTTGGTAAAAGTCCAAATTGGTTCGCTGCAACACATTCGTTAAGGGTTGCCAGCATTTTTCCGGGTTTCAGTTCCCTGAATGCACCCGACCAGCCACGGGCAAGCTCCTGTACCCGTTTGCGCACCACGGCCAACCCTTCAAGGGCGCTGGTCAAGGTTGTGAAGGTCAGGTTATCTACGCTGTCCAACCCAAGGAGTAACCAATGGTCACGTTCCGGCCCGCCGATTTTCTGGCTAATCTGAACCGCCCGGTCAAGCGCGTCCAACATGGCCTGCGCATTGATTTTCCTGACATGTTTCGGGTTGAGCCCCCATCCTGGCCCTTCGCCTAAACGCGTCAGCTCGTCGTATGCCGACCATAGGGAGAATCCTGCGGCATTAGGCGTGTGCAAGCGCGTGGAGTAATCGCGCAAGGCAGCAACCGTGCCAGCGTACTTGTCGAAAGCTGCTTTCCAGACCCTTTCGTGAGCGTCTGCCGCCGCACGCATGGAACGTTTCAATTGCTGCCGGATGTCTTGCATGCTCATCCCAGCACCATACGCTTCCAGCGTGAAGTCTTTCAAACCAATGGTTTCCAAGCGCTGGCTCACGGCTTCGAGCGCCGCCTCTTTTCCGGAAACAAACAGCACGCGCTTGCCCATTTCCAACCCATGCGCAATCAAGTTGGCGATGGTCTGCGATTTGCCGGTGCCAGGGGCGCCTTCCAGGACGAAGGACTTCCCGTCCATTGCCGCTGCAATGGCAGCCATCTGGGAACCGTCGGCGGCAAGCGG
This sequence comes from Betaproteobacteria bacterium, assembly GCA_009781085.1. Taxonomy (GTDB): domain Bacteria; phylum Pseudomonadota; class Gammaproteobacteria; order Burkholderiales; family Rhodocyclaceae; genus WRNU01. Next base: position 10,353 of record WQYV01000014.1, on the reverse strand, counting down.
GAGGATCAGATTCTCTTCTTCAAAAGGTATATCGTCCAGTGCCACCTGCTCAAAGACATCCCCCGAATGTTCGACGAGATGGCGAACCACGGAGTTTTCCATGAGGATTGGCCAGTTTCTGTCCAAATCCTTCCACATCTGAAACGCAGAGCACTTCAGGATCGCCAGGCTTGCATGTTCTTCAACGCTCCAGGGAAGCTGAGCCACCATTAAGCTAACGCGTATTTTTTCAAACACTGCGTCGAGCGTACTGCCCGCGCCATCGAAACCGGGATTGTCCAAACCGTCGAGAGTCAGGTTGTAGGTGACACGCAGCCATTCGAGCAGGCAGGGATTGGCCTGCGCCACCTCGCCACCAACAAGGGAAATAGTGAAAGTATTTTTCTCTGAAGTCCCTGTATCGCCCGCACCCACTGTCACCGGAAGCAGGAACAGGGGCGATTTTGCTGTTTTGCCCCGAATACTGGGATGAGCCAGCACGCCAAGCGTCAGGTACAGGTGGTGGCTCCCCGTCTCTTGTCCCAGCATTTCGGATTCGCGCTTTAAGGCACGCAAACGCGCTGCTGTCCGGGCAGGTTCCAGCCCCTCAAATACGGCAGTAGAAATTTTGCCCGCGTGCAGGGTTTCGGCAATCCCGCCCAATGCGTGTCCTTTGACGGCCAACTCAAGTACCTGTTGGGTGCGTGACAAGTCAAGCAACGGGTTGCGCAGGCTAAAATCGAACAGCGACTGTTGCCATTGCCGGATGCGGGTTGGCGCGTCATCCTTGCGCCCCGTAGAGACGCTGACGGCAACCTCCCCGTCCGCCGGTTCCTCGATAGTAGGGCTTGTTGCAAGCGCTTTCGTCGCAGAGATTTCCGTCGCGGGAATTTCCGTTATTAAGGCTTCCGCTACGAGAGGCTCCGTTGTAGCGGCAGGAGCCAATTCGCCGCTTTCCTCGGAAAAGGATTCGTTTTCGTCCGCTTTTACCGGTTCTTGTGGTGATTCTCCGCCATGTGGAGATTCAGGTGGCAGCCCGCCCTCAGCCACGGTTCCTTCACCCAGCGAGGGAAGTTCATCTTCGGCCAAAGACCCAGGAAGGATACCTTTCCGGCGGCATTGCGAAATGGCCACGGCGGCTTTCAATTCGTTGGAAAGGCTGCGAACGTAATCAGCGGCTTTTTTCGTGGCTCCACGAAAACTCAAGGAGCGCTTGCCAGACCCAATGCCACCAAGTTCCACCGGAATGATGGTTTTCATCGCCACAAGATTGGCAATGACGGAAGCATCATCGATGACCGTTTCTTCCAAAAAGTTGAACCCTTCGCCACTGCCAAGCGCCAGCGAGTATTCCAGTTCAGAGACGGCAATGAAGGCAGGAAAAGCACGGGATGTCGTAAAAATGACGATAGGATGTAGCCCCGCCGTCTCGCAGCACGCGGCGTAGGTGACAGACAATTCAATACAGTCGCCAAACCGCTGGCCGATTACTTGTCCGGCAGTCCTCAACTTTTGTCCGACCGCTTCAAACGAAGCAGGCGACCCGGCGCAGACGATCTGCTCTTCGCGCATTGCCAGATAAATCGCTTCGGCAATGAGTTTCGCGCGCGTAAGGCCGCCCTTGTATCCGTCCAACTCACCCCGTTTCGTTTTCTGGAGCATGAGTTCCGAGGCCACATGGAGGATTTCCGCTACCGCTTTGCTTCGGGGCTGCACGAAAACGGCAATGGATTGCCAAGCGCCGGGGAGTTTGAGGAACTCGCCGGGTGCGCCGATTTCGACCGTTGCGGCAAGCGAAACTTCACGGCTATCCTTGTCCTGTTTTTCTTCACCCTGCGCCTCTGCCTGGGGCAAATGCGCAGTGATGGTCAGCGTGGCAAGAGCCGATTCATGCCGTTCCTCGATCAGGGCATCAAGTTCCGGGAAACGTCCCCCATTAAAGCGAACCGCGCTCCCGGAAGGTATACCTTTATCTTCCCGGCAGGCGAACCAATGCGGGACATCGCTCTCCACAGCCAGTCCGGCCGAGAGTTCAATGCCCGGTAAATCGCTACCGGTTTCGTTATGTATAGTAATCGCCCGGATGAACGGCAAACGGCTCGCAAGCAGCGAGGCGTTAACCCGCCGCTGGAATTCGACTTGTAGCCGAATCCCCGACGCCGCGTGATCCAAGACTTCATACACGGTGGTTCTGTCTTCGCCAGGCACGTTACTTCCTTTGGCACAAAACTTGTTCCTGAAATCGCTTGATTGGGATTGTATTCCAAGTGAAAGGCCAGTGACCCCTGTCTTTCCGTGACCAACGTCACACAACCCTGCGATATCATGTACTTCCGGCTTATACTCATCTCGCCCCAGGTTCTGAACGTGCCTCTGGTCGACCATGCCAATCAAATCAAGGATTCGTGCCATTCCCGATTTCCCCAACTGGGTGTTGTTTTCTGCGACGTCACGCCCCTGGTTTGAGGCCATTGCTGCGAGACGTGCGGTTGCCCGCAGCTACCCGGTGAGCGGCATGATTTGCCCTGCCGCCGGATTAAATGCCGCGCCCATCGTGTTCATCATGCCACCATGTCCAGCGCGTTTTTCAGGGTATTACTGCCGATGATGCGCATGAGTTTGTCAGCATACGAAGGGTCGGTGGCATACCCCGCATTTTTAAGTTCTTGTGCAAACCCAGCGGCATCTTCCCTACCAATCACTTTGGCATATCGCGGACTATTGGTAAGGAGCTTCGCATAGTCGGCAAACGCTTCGGCCCAAGACGCATAGGAGCGGAATTTGGCCTGCCGGGACTGCCAATTCCCGTTTTCAAGCTCAGGCACGGTTTTTTGCGCGGTCGTCGAGCCATTCCAGTCCAGTCCTGCCTTGATGTTGAACAGGTTGTAACTGGGCGACCCATCAGCATTCTTCAGTTGCTTTGCGCCCCATCCGGTTTCCAGCGCCGCTTGCGCCACCATGAAATGCGCAGGGATGCCAGTAGCACGGCTAGCGGCATACGCATACGGCCAGATTTCGGTAACGAAATCGCGCACATGTTCGGGAACCTGCCCATCCGCCTTGCGTGCGGCAGCGATGGTTTCATTGATTTTCGCCGATTGGGCGGCAGATTCAGCTACCGAAGCTTTGGGGAGGGGTAGGAACGGGACATTCGCGGCTCCTTGTAGGGTCGCGTCCCCGGTTTCCTTGTTCCGCCCACCGCCTAATTGGCGGAAAAGTGCATCAGCCAAGCCAACCCCCTTGGACTGCGCCAAGTTGCTTGCCAATTGCTGGTCGTGCAATCCCTGCATGAGTTTCATTTGTTCGCTGTCGAAGGGGCCGCTGCCAAGCGAGGCATCGCGCATGGATTTCAGCACCATTTGCAGGAATATGGATTCAACCTGCTTTGACGCTGCGTGCAAAGCCTCATCGGAATTGCCCCCGGTTTTTGCCAACCGGCTAAGATCGCTCATCGAGCGCGGGTCAAGGGTATTGAATAAGGTATTGTTGGTAATCATGGTTTGCTCCCGTCTCAAATGACTTCGAGTTCCGCCCGCAACGCCCCAGAGGCTTTCATCGCCTGGAGGATGCTGACGAGGTCAATCGGTTTGGCCCCAATCGCGCTAAGCGCCTTGATCACGTCGGCCAGGTTTGCGCTGCTGCGGACTTCCATGACTGCACCGCCTTCATGGTTGATATTGACCTGCGCCGTCGTTGCTGCCACCGTGGTTCCGAAGGAACCAGGCGCGGGCTGGCTGACATCAGTGTGTGAGTTAATCGTCACCGTCAGGTTGCCATGGGCGACGGCGCAATTCTCAAGCGTGACGTTCTGGTTCATCACCACTGAACCCGTACGTGCGTTCACGACTACCCGTGCGCCTAGCCGTGTAGCAGAGATTTCAAGGTTTTCGATCTGCCCAAGAAAGGCCACCCGTTCCGGGATATACGTCGGGGCGAGCACCTGGATACTGCGCCCGTCGAGCGCCTGAGCCGAATCCGGCGCAATCTTGTTAATGGCATCGGCTACCCGATGCGCAGCGCCGAAATCGGTCTCTTTCAGTTCGATGATCACGTTTGCTCCCTCGCCAACCATGGACGGTACGATGCGCTCCACCATTGCACCGCCAGGAATGCGCCCAGCCAACAAATGATTGACCGTCTGTTGTGCGCCGCCCGCCTGCGCACCCACCCCGCCAATGGCCACATTGCCTTGCGCAATCGCGTAAACCCGTCCATCGATGCCTTTGAGGGGTGTCATGACTAGCGTCCCCCCTCTCAGGCTCTTTGCGTTGCCGATCGAAGAAACAGTGACATCGACCCGCTGGCCAGGGCGTACATAGGCCGGAAGTTCAGCCGTTACGATCACGGCGGCCACATTCTTGAGTTGCAGGTTGCTGCCCGGCGGCAGCGTCACGCCCAGGTTGCCGAGCATGTTGATGATGCTCTGCACCGTAAAAGGGGTTTGCGTAGTCTGGTCGCCCGAGCCGTCCAGCCCGGTCACGAGTCCGTAACCGGCCAACTGGTTGTTGCGCACGCCGCCGATGGTGGCGATGTCCTTGATGCGTTCGGCGGCCACGTTTGAATAAAACAGCACAGCAAAGATAATGATTATCACCCGCCAAAGCGCGCACGTCGGCAAATGTACCGACAGATATATCCTCTGGACCGGGAATTTGCGCGCAGCCATGAATTTCTCCTTAATACCCAATAAAACGCCTGTGTCTCAGAACGGATTGATAAAGTTGAAGAAGCGTTGCAACCACCCCATGCTATTGGCCTCATCGACAAACCCGCTGCCACGGTATTCGATCCGTGCATCGGCAACCTGTGTTGATTGCACGGTATTGGAGGCGGAAATGTTGCTCGCGTTGACGACCCCCGAGAAACGGATGAATTCGTTGCCCTGATTAATTGTCAGCATCTTTTCGCCCGAAACTAACAGGTTCCCGTTAGCGAGCACGTCGATCACGGTGACGGTGATTGTCCCGCTGAACGCATTGTTGGCCGCCGCCGCGCCCTTGCCTTCAAACGTGGATTTTGCATCCGCTTCCACTGTCAGACCGGCAAGCCCCGAAAGCGGCAGTTTGCTGCTGGCCGCCGTAAGCCCTCCGGACGAACTGGATGCGCGGTTTGCACTGGAGTTGGCGTTCTTCTGCGCAGAGGTGCGTTCAACGAGATTGACGGTGATGATGTCGCCGACACGGCGGGCACGCCGGTCTTCCAGCAGCGAGTAATCCAACCCCGGTTGCCAGATTGCACCATTGGCAGCCCGCGACTCCAAAGCTGCGGCAGGACGCACGGACATCGGCTGATGCACGGAAGTGGGTGGCGTCGGCTGTATCTGGGCACAAGATGAAAGGATCGTAGCAAACACCACCGCCGCGAAGGTAACAGCAAGAATGGAAACAGCGCGCACGATGGTATTCATAGTTCTCTCCCTCAAATCTGCGTCAGGCGGGCAAGCATCTGATCAGAAGTGGTGATGACACGTGAATTCATCTCGTAGGCGCGCTGCGTGACGATCATACTCACCAACTCTTCGGCCACATTGATGTTGGAGGCTTCGACGTAACGCTGGTTGAGGACCCCTGCAGCGTTCGTGCCCGGCTGCTGCGGCGTGGCTACGCCGGAAGAAGCAGTCTCCAGAAAAAGGTTTTCGGAAACGGCCTGCAAGCCGCCGGGATTGATGAACGTGGCAACCTGGATGGATCCAATCTGTATCGGGGTGGCATTACCGGCTTGCACAACAGAAACCGTACCATCCTTGCCTACGGTAATCGAAACTGCGTCGATCGGGATGTTGATGTTATCGGCAAGCAGGTAGCCGCTGGCCGTCACCATGTTACCTTGGTTGTCGCGCTGGAAAGCGCCATCACGTGTATAGGCGGTCGTGCCATCCGGCAACGTGACCATAAAAAAGCCGTCACCCTGGATCATCAGGTCGAGATCACCCCCGGTCTGCTGCGGGGCACCTTGGGTAAAAACGCGCTCTGTTGCTACCGTCCTCACGCCAGCACCAAGTTGCAGCCCACTGGAAATCTGCGTCTGTTGGGTCGACTGCGCCCCCGGCTGGCGGATGACCTGATAGAGCAAATCCTCAAAGACCGCACGCTGGCGCTTGAAACCGTTCGTCGATACGTTGGCGAGATTGTTGGCAATCACATCCAGCGAGGTTTGTTGGGCATCCAGCCCGGTGCGGGCTGTCCAGAGCGAGCGAATCATGATGGGGGGTTCTTATCTTTCTAGTTATTAATCTGATACTCAACGTGCCGTAACAACTTGCGTTGCGGAGCGGTCGTTTTCCTGTGCGCTGGTCAGCATGCGCATCTGCATTTCAAACTGGCGCGAGAGCGAAATCATTTGCACCATCTGTTCAGCGACATTGACATTGCTGCCCTCCAGATAGCCACCGGCGATCTGCACCGCTTCATCTGCCAGAGCCGGTTGCCCGCTTTGCAGGCGAAAAAAACCATCTTCGCCGCGTACCAGTTCGGCCTCAGGCGGATTCACCAGTTTCATTTGGGCGACGACGTTGGCTACGTTGGTGATGCCGCTCTGAATGGCGGAAATGGTCCCGTCCACGCCAATGACGATCACGCTGTCTGGCGGGATCGTCACTGGGCCGCTGTCGCCCAGCACCGGCAAACCGGCATGGGTCTGCAATACGCCATTGGCGGAAACCTCCAATGATCCGTCGCGGGTATAGGCTTCGCCACTGGCCGTCTGGACAGCCAGCCAGCCCTTGCCCTTCACGGCCACGTCGAACGGGTTGCCGGAAAACTTCAGCGACCCCGGCGTAAAGTCCGTGGCAATGCTCGCATCAACCACGAAGGAGCGCGAGCGCATGGCCTGGGTCTGCACTTCCACCGCACGCATCTTGTGCATCTCTGTGCGAAAACCGGTGGAATCGACATTGGCGAGATTGTGGGCGACCGCCGCCTGCTGCCCGAGGGTGCTTTTTGCACCGGTCATCGCTGTATAGATCATGCGATCCATGTTGTTCCCTCCCGGCGGAACTCCATGCACGGAGAACCCGCCGTTTTATTCGCATTCCCCTCCCCCGCTTGCGGGAGAGGGTGCCCCGAAGGGGCGGGAGAGGGCTAAAACGCTCCAAACATTGCCCTCTCCCCCGCCCCTCTCCCACAAGTGGGAGAGGGGATTCATCTGTTTAACTAATCAGCGCAGGTTCACCAGCGTCTGCATGATCTGATCTTGGGTGCGGATCGTCTGCGCATTGGCTTGGTAATTGCGCTGCTGGATGATCATGTTCACCAGTTCTTGCGTCAGGTCGACATTCGATTCCTCGACCTGCCCGCCGGAAACCATGCCATTCAACCCTGACCGTGGGCGTCCGACAATCGGTGGGCCGGACTCGGGCGATTCGACCCACATGTTGTCCCCCACACGGGTCAAGCCCTGATTGCTGCGGAAGGTTGCCAGCACCACTTGCCCCAGATCCTTGTATTGTCCGTTGGTGTAGCGCCCTTGGATGACACCATCCGGGCTGACTACGATCCCCGCAATCTGACCAGTCGTATAACCATCCTGCCATTGATCCGTGACCGAAGATTTCGAACCGAACTGGGTCAATTTGCTAACATCGACCAAGATGCTCAACTGCGCCGCGCTGTTGGTGAGATTGGCGGTATAGGGGTACGGTGCAATGGGCGGATTGAGCTTGCCGTACTCATCAAACACCAGGGCTTGCGGGGCACTCAGCGTTGTGGTGTCGTTGTCGACCATCGAATACACATCCCAGTTGCCTGGGCTTGTTTTCACGAAGTAGAACGCCATCGAATGTTGACCGCCAAGGCTGTCATATGCGGGAATGCTGTTCATGAAGCTGTAGGAATCGAGGTTGTTCGGGTCGAAGGGAACAACGGTAACCGGGGTTTCATCCGCGTTCAGGTTCCCGGAGCGGATTTGTACCGATGAGGTTGCCTTCGGGTCGATATCGCCCTGCGGTATGAAAAGCGGTTCGGCGAGCCCTCCGGAAGGTGGAATGAAGCCGTTATCATCTGCTCTGATACCCATTACTTTCTCGCCAAGCGGCGTGACGAGGAAGCCTTCCTTGTTGATGTCGAACTGCCCGTTGCGGGTGTAGGCCGTTGAACCATCGAAACGCTGGACGACATAAAAACCGTTACCGATGATCGCCATGTCCAGCGGGTTGTTGGTCGTGGTCGGCATGCCATCGATGAAACTCTGATAGACCGCCGTTATTTTGCTTCCATAGCCGATCTGGACGGCCGAGCTAACCCCGGTAAGCGCCCCAGCATACACATCGGCAAAAACGGCGTTGGATGCTTTGAAACCTACGGTGCTGGTATTAGCAATATTGTTGGAGATGACATCGAGTGCGCGGGAGGAAGTATTCAGCCCGCTCAAGCCTTGTGCGAATGCCATGATGTACCTCCTGTTTCAAAGAATCTGTTTAATGTCGTCGAGCTTGTAAATACCAAGCCCGCCAACCTGCAAATCTGCGCCAAACGAGCCGCGCACCACGCTCGTCACCGGGCCGAACTGCAACGGATTCACGGTAACGGATGAACCGCTCAGGCTCGCAGCCACGCTCACGCTGTACATGCCTTGTGCGGCTTCGCTGCCATCGTCGCACAGGCCGTCCCAGATATAGTTGTGGCTACCTGCCTCCACATCCGAAAATTCGAGCTTCGTCACCACCTGCCCGCTGGAGTCGTATACCGTGACTGTCACTTTGTCGGCAGGCGTATTCAGCTCAAAGCCGCCAATCGCACCCGCCTCGGTCAATCCGAGGTTCTTGCCATTGACGAGCACGCCATGCCCGATTAGCGCCGTGCTGTCCGTCAGTTCTTTGGATTCCGTCAACGATTGCACTAGCTTGTTGAGACGCTCGATGCCATCGACCGTGCTCATCTGCGCCAACTGCATGGTCAGATCCGCGTTATCTAGCGGATTCATCGGATCCTGGTTGCGCAACTGCGTGGTAAGCAACGTAAGGAAACGGTTTTGCTCGTTCTGCATCGCCGTGTTGGTACTGACTGGTTCCGTGCGAACTAGCCCGGACAGGACATTGGAAACCGTGTTATCGGTAGTGACACTCATCTTCGTACTCCTGCTTGAACCGGCAGTCCTGCCGGCCAGATCATTTATTGACCTATCTGCAAGGTACGTTCAAGCAAGGTTCGTGCCGTGTTCATGATCTCAGCGTTGTTCTGGTACGAACGCGAGGCGGAGATCATGTTGACCATTTCCTCGACCACGTTGACATTGGGCATTTCGACGTAGCCTTCGTCATTGGCGGCGGGGCTGTTCGGCTCATAGACGAGCCGCATCGGCGCGGCGCTCTTAACGACCTGCGTCACTGCCACGCCGACCGAAGCCGGCCCTGCCCCAGACAATTGCCGAGCGGCAAAAACAACCTGCTTTGCCCGGTAAGGTTGGCCGTTTTCGGAAGTGACACTATCGGCATTGGCCAAGTTAGAGGCCGTCGTATTCAGCCGCATCGATTGCGCAGTGAGAGCCGAACCGGCGATATTGAATACGTTGAACATATTGCCGTCCATTCCCGTCTCCCGGATGTGGCCTTGAACAGCGGGCAGTGCGCGGCAGGCGCGAGCCTGAATCCGTTACTGACCGACGATGGCCGTCTGCATCGTGCGCAGCAGGCCATTAATGAAAGTGATACTGGCTTCGTAATGCACCGTGTTTTCGGCAAAAGCGGCGCGTTCCATGTCCATGTCCACGGTGTTGCCGTCCACTGCCGATTGCCATTCCATGCGATAACGCACAAAGTCGTCCGGTGAAAACTTCGTTTTGCCGCCTAGATGCCGGGCATTGGTTTTCGTCAGCGGCAACGGCAACGGTTTCCCCCGACTTCCCCGGCCTAGTGCTTCGTCCAGTGCGTCACGGAACAAAATATCGCGCGACTTGAAATTAGGTGTATCGGAATTGGCAATATTTGAGGCCAACAACTGCTGCCGGTACGCCTGGAGATTCAGCGCCGCCTGATGGGGCATTAAGTTCTTTTCGAGCAGGTCTTTCATTATCTCTCTCCTAACCTGATCTCCCCAAGCATTTTTCATGCCAGCTTGTATGAGACATTTTTAACCACCATGATGGTGATGTTAACTCTCATTTCTTCGTCGTATTACGCTGATAAAACAGGTAAACAAGTATCAATTTATCGAAATGAGATAAACAAAAAATTCGCTGCAATACAGTAAAAATTTTCACTCAAAATAAGTTATATTTATGTATATTCATAAATATAACTTAATGTATTCAATAAAATTTTAGGGTCTTAGGAAGCAAACATGACTAGATGGCATGTTATCTTCTTGAGATGATTGGGAAAAACAGATACTTCAGGCGTTCTAAAATCAGCGAGGCGAAATTTCGCCAGGTCGTGCGCTG
>WQYV01000013.1 GCA_009781085.1 Betaproteobacteria bacterium | reverse complement strand
GGCGGGGTTTCCGGAGCAGGCGAGGGTTTTGGCATAGGTAAGGGTTTCGGGGCAGGCGGGGGTTTTGGAGTAGGCGGGGTTTCCGGAACAGGCGAGGTTTCCGGAACAGGCGGGGTTTCCGGAACAGGCGGGGATTCCGGAACAGGCGAGGTTTCCGGAACAGGCGGGGATTCCGGAACAGGCGAGGTTTCCGGAACAGGCGGGATTTCCGGGACAGGCGGGATTTCCGGAACAGGCGGGGTTTCCGGAACAGGCGGGGGATTGGGGGGAGATAGAAGTTTGGGGATAGGTGGGGGAGTTAAATGGGAAGGCACGTTCCCCATATCCAATCCGAACCATACCGCAGCCACGATTATTGCAAAAGCAGCCAGGGCTCCGGCTAGCCAGAGGAAGGGGTTGATGTGTTTTTGAGTGGTGATGGGCGAGGATGTTGTTATAGGTGAGAACGTGGATACGCTTTCCAGTCCCGTTAGGTTGGTGTCCTGCGAGTCGGGGTCAGATGAGCGCAGCGGTGAACCGCAACGTGGACAAGATCTTTTAGTCCATGTCCCTAGGTTTGAGCCGCAGGAAGTGCAATACATGTTCTATTTTTGAGCTCTGAGTGTAGAAGAATTATGTGTACAGAAGGTTCTGCCTAGAGTGGGTTATAGGCCTTGTTTGCATTCGGGTACAGTGCCCCAATACCCAGGGCAATACATTTGTTGCGCTCTTTTGTGGCAGCGAAAATCTGGGCATTGACCCAGTTCCTCAAGCAACTTGGAATGTGTGGAGCTCGGCATGCGTAATGGGCGTTTATCTGGTGTTCCCGTTCCACTCGTCGTTCCCGCCCCAACCGTTCCCGTCCCGGGCATTCCCGTTCCAACTGTTCTTGTCCCACTCGTTCCCGTCCCGATTGTTCCTGTTTCGTTCGTTCCTGTCCCAACCGCTTCCGTCTCAACTGTTCCTGTCCCACTCGTCCCCGTCCCAACCGCTTCTGTCTCGACTGTTCCTGTCCCGCTCGTTCCTGTTTCATTCGTTCCCGTTCCGCTCATCCCCGTCCCACTTGTTTCTGCCCCTACCGCTTCCGTTTCAACTGTTCCTGTCCCACTCGTTCCTGTTTCATTCGTTCCCGTTCCGCTCATCCCCGTCCCACTTGTTTCTGCCCCTACCGTTCCCGTTCCGGTAGTTCCTGTTTTTATAAGCACTTTGTTCGTGTCCAATCCAAACCATGCCACAGTCACGACCACTGCAAAAATGAGCAGTAGCCCGATCAACCAGAGGAGGGTGGTGTGCTTCTTGGCGGGTATGGATGCGGAGGGGGACGCGGATATGCTCCCTTGCACTGTCTGACTAGTGTCCTGCGTGTCAGGGTCTGATGAGCGTAGTGGTGAACCGCAGCGTGGGCAGGATCTTTTGTTCCATGTTCCCAGGTTGGCGCCGCATGAAGTGCAGTACATATATTTGTTTTGTTGAGTTTTAAGTGCAGACGGATTATGCGCTAGTACAGGGTCGGAAAAGGCAGCCAGCGTACGTGCACCCTACATTTCCCCTCGCAGTGTCAGAATTTGCCAACCATTTTCATTCGCAGTTGCGCGCAGGATATCGTCCGGGTCGACCGCAACCGGGTGCGTGACTTGTTGCAGGAGCGGCAAATCGTTGTGGGAATCGCTATAGAACCAACTTTGGCCGAAGCAGTCGAAATTGAGCCCCATCGACTCCAGCCAACCCTCGATGCGCACAACCTTGCCAGATTGGAACGCGGGGATTCCTCTCGGTTTTCCGGTGAAAACGCCGTTTTCCTGCGCTGGGACGGTGGCGATGAGGTGTTTGATGCCAAATTCGCGCGCAATCGGCCAGGCGATGAAGCTGTTGGTAGCAGTCACCAACGCGACGAGTGCATCGCTTTGCAGGTATCCACTGACAAGCGCCCGTGCTGCTGGGGGGATCATCGGGCGGATGCAGCGCACCATAAACTCGTCGTGCCAAGCGTCGAGCTGGACACGTGGGTATTGGGTGAGCGGGGCAAGCTGGAAACCGAGGAATTCGTTAATGTCCAGCGTCCCGGCCTTGTAACGTTCATAAAAAACAAGGTTGCGCGTTTCCTGCGCGCTTGCGTCGAGCGCACCTTTTTCAATTAGGAATTGCGTCCAGGCAACGTCGGAATCGCCTGCGATCAGTGTGTTGTCGAGGTCAAAAAGAATGAGATCCATAACAAATTTGTGACGGGTTTGGGGAAAGGGTTCGTATCGGATGCGCGTTAAATACACAATCCTTGCTGCATGAGTTCACGTAAAAGCGGCAACGTAATAGGACGCTTGTGTTCGAGCGAAGCGGCATCGAGCGCGTCGAGCGTTGCCACCATGCCCGGTAGGTCGCGCCGGGCGTGGGTCAATAAGAAACCGGCCACCTCTTCGGTTAGCCGTAGCCCGCGCCGTGTTGCGAGTGAATACAGGATGGCGCGCCTAGTAGCATCGTCAAGCGGGCGGACTTCAAAGACTAGGCTTTGCCCGATGCGGGTACGCAAGTCTTCGCGCAAATTAGGTGCAAGCCCCTTGGGTGCAGTGGGACCGGAAAGCAATAGTGACCGAGCACTGCCACGTGCACGGTTGAAGGCATTGAAGAGCGCGACCTGGGCGTCGGGGGATAGCCGGTCGACGTCGTCGACAGCCAACAGGGCGTTTTCATCTTCCGGCAGGCAATCGGCGATTTCTTCCGCGTCCAGGAAAGACGCTGGACGGCCTTCACCAAGGGTGTGGGCGACCGTGGCTCGGAGCAGGTGGCTGCGCCCGCTGCCGGGGTTTCCCCATAGGTAGATGTGCGTGCTGTGCATCTGCCCAGCACGGGCGGAGGCGAGACGCGAGAGGCTTTCCAGCAATTCAGCGTTGCTGCCAGGGACGAAGTTTTCTAAGGTTGGTGGGCGGTCTGGCCGTAGGTCGAGAACGAGTTGCTTCACACCATATCCTCGGTTTCGTCGCGGGATGCTGCTACCGCGTTTTCGGGTGGGTCGGCTCCGCCTTCATCATTGGGGCCGAGGTAGACGGGGCTGGCAAACCATGCCGAGGCGATTTCGCGCAATCCGACGAGAAGTGCCGCGCTGGCGGGCAGGGCGACGAGCACGCCGGTAAAACCGAACAACTGGCCGAAGGCCATCAGGGCGAAGATCACCGCCAGCGGATGCAGGCCGATGCGTTCCCCGACGAGGTAAGGCGTGAGGGCGAAGCTTTCGATTAACTGGCCAAGGCTATAAACCACGGCCACGCCGATGACCGGTTCCCATCCGCTGCCCTGGAGCAGCGCGGAGAGCAGGGCCAGCGTCAGCCCACTGCCAAAACCGACATAGGGAATGAAGCACAGCAGGCCCGTGAGCACGCCAACCGGTAACGCGAAATCGAGCCCGGCCAGCCACAGCCCCACGCTGTAAAACACGGCCAGCAGCAGCATCACCGACAACTGGCCCCGGCAGAATTGAGCCAACACGGCATCGATCTCGGCCGTAACCCGTTGCGCACGCGGCAGCCATGGGCGCGGCAACATGCGCGAGAGCCCCGCGATGAAGCGCGGCCATTCCTGGAGCAGGTAAAAGGTGGCGATGGGGATCAGTAGCAGGTTGATGAGCATCGCGGCAATCGCCATGCCGCGGTTGCTGATTTGCCCAAGTAGGCTTGGGAGCAGGTCTTGCGCGTTGTCGCGGAATTGCCCAAGCCACATGCGGAACTGTGCCGAGTCAAGTTGCAGTTGTATGTCGAAAAGCTCATTGAGCATCGGGGATGCGCGTTCGTTGAACAGGTCGGTCAGCACAGGCAGCCTTTGCACCAGCATCATCGCCTTGTGGTAGATCATCGGCAGCAGCACGAACGCGAGCGCGATGAGTACGAGGGTCAGCCCCCCGATGACCAGCAGCGCTGCCACTGGGCGCGGCAGCCGCCGACGAACCAGGACGTTGACCGCCGGGTTGCACAGATAGGCGAACACGGCGGCCAGCGCGAACGGTATCAGGATGGGCGCAAGCAGCCAGAGCAGGGCAACCAGTGCCAGCGCGACCCCTGCCCAGGCAGCGGTTTGCAGGTGAAGGGGGCGAAGAAAGGACATGTTGAGTTATTCCGCTATGAATGATGGGGATTGCGCTCGATGCATGTTCAAGTAAGATTCCTCGTTTCGGTTCAGGGCCTCTCTGTGAGCGTGCCCGCAGAAAAGTCCTTCAATGTAGCCACTTGGCGGCGTTGCCTCAAGCGCCGTCTTCCAAAAATTTGGATTTGCCAGAGGAACGGCCTTGAACGCGCAATACTCTTCTCCCCAATCCCCGCTTTCTTACCGCGATGCCGGGGTCGACATCGACGCGGGCGACGCATTGGTCGACCGGATCAAACCCTTTGCCAAAAGGACGATGCGCCCCGAGGTCATGGGCGGCATCGGTGGCTTCGGCGCGCTGTTCAGGCTGTCGGAAAAATACCGCGAACCAGTGCTCGTCTCGGGAACCGACGGCGTAGGAACCAAGCTCAAGCTGGCGTTCATGCTCAACGGGCACGGCACCGTGGGGCAAGACCTCGTGGCGATGAGCGTCAACGACATCCTGGTGCAGGGGGCCGAGCCTCTGTTCTTTCTTGACTATTTTGCTTGCGGCAAGCTCGATGTCGATACGGCGGCCATGGTGGTGCAGGGCATCGCCCGTGGCTGCGAACTCGCGGGTTGTGCGCTGATCGGCGGGGAGACCGCCGAAATGCCCAGCATGTACCCGGATGGGGAGTACGACCTTGCCGGGTTTGCCGTTGGTGCGGTGGAGAAAAGCGAAATCATCGACGGCACGCGGATCGTGTTGGGCGACGTAGTGTTGGGGCTTGCTTCCAGCGGCGCGCATTCCAACGGCTATTCCCTGATCCGCAAGATCATTGAAGTGAGCAAGGCCGACCTCAGCGCCGATTTTCACGGGCGCCCCTTAAGGGACGCATTGCTGGAGCCTACCCGCATTTACGTCAAACCGTTGCTTTCGGTTTTCCGTGAACTGCCGGGTGCGGTGAAGGGTTTGGCTCATATCACCGGCGGCGGGCTTACCGAAAATGTGCCGCGCATCCTGGGCGAAGGTCTCATGGCGCGGATCGATGTCCATAGCTGGGTGCTGCCGCCCCTGTTCCGGTGGTTGCAGGAAGCTGGTCAAGTCGCGGATCAGGAAATGCATCGGGTCTTCAATTGCGGCATTGGCATGGTGGTGGTCGTGTCCGAAGCCGATGTTGATGCGGTTGAAGCCAAGCTCGCCGAGGCAGGGGAGATTGTTTACCGCATTGGGCGTATCGACCGGCGCGGGGTGGGTGAGGGGCAATGTGTTGTCAAGAGCAATCAGGATGAACGGTGACGGCTTGAATGATAAAAACAGTGACGTTTCGCGCTAGCAAGTAGTCGGAGTAGAGTTTCCTTCCGAGGCGTGGGATTTTTGATGCTTCGCGTTGTCCTCCTAGGAGGGCAATGGGAATGTGCCGGACGGCGGGAAAGCCACGCGCACGCGCAGCCCTTGCCCTTCCATAGCGGAATGCAGGTTCACGCGGGCGTGGTGCAATTGAGCTACCTCCTTGACGATGGCCAGCCCTAGGCCGGAACCGCCCTGCGTGTCGTCCAGCCGTACAAAGCGGGCAAATGCTTTTTCGTGCATGGCCTCCGGAATACCCGACCCGTTGTCTTCGACTTCCAGCCAGGCGTTCCCGCTTTCTTCGGTGCCGCAACGAACCGTAACGATGCATCCTGAGCCGGAATAGCGCACGGCATTGTCAATCAGGTTGGCCAGCATTTCCCGCAAGGACCAAGCTTCGCCCCATACCGGCGCGGGCGCAAGTTCAAAACCGAGGTCGACCCCGGCAAGCACGGCCTGATCGACGAATTCCGAAGCGGCATTCTCAATTAGGTCTTCCAGCGCTACGTTGGTCAATTCAACATTCCGGCTGGCATCCGGGGCTGCGCGGGCTAATGCCAGCATTTGTTTCGTGAGTCTTGAGAGCCGGATGACAGATACCTGCATGTCGTGTAGGCGCCGCAATGTTTCATCCTGCTGCCCTTCGGTAGCAACATCTATTTGCGCCTGCAGAGCGGCCAAGGGGGAACGCAACTGATGAGCCGCACTGGAGATGAAATTCTGCTGTGCGATGCTGGCCTCACGCAGGTTGGACATGAGCCGGTTCATTGCGCGTATCAATGGCTGGATTTCGCTAGGAACGGCACTCTCGTCGATAGGGCTCAGGTCGTCGGGTTCGCGCACGTCGATCTTCTGGCCGATGTGTGCCAGTGGGCGATGCGCGTAATGCATCCCGACAAAGATAACGAGCATGGAAATCACCATGAAGAACAGGTCGCTGAGCAGGGTAATGGTCATGATCCTGGAGGCGGCCGCTTCGCGTTTGTGCGTGGTTTCAGCGACGATGATCACTGCGCCGTGCGGCGCATGTGTGCTGGGGGTATGGCGGTAGGTGGCGACACGCACGTTCTGTTCATTGAACACGTCGAAACGGAAGTCTGGGTTGTCGTCATCAGGGTCGAACTCCTCAATTAGGGAACTCATCCGTGCATCCCCTGCCAGAAGCGCGTTATTGCTATCGAAAATGGCGTAGTAGAGCTGGTCTACCGCGTCAAAGCGCAAAACGGCCTTGGCTTGGGTTGGCAAATCGAAGCTGGCATCCGTCGGGTCATGGTCGATGATGCCGGATAGGGCTAGCGCCGTGCTGTGCAGCGTTTGGTCGTAGGCCTCATTGGCAATGCGCAACCCTTCTTGGTAATCCGTGATGATGCTTATGCCCAGCAACGCCAGGAACGGCACGAGCAGGAAAGCGAGTAGGCGGGCACGCAGCGAATAAGGGCGGGACAAGATACTCGGCAGATGCATGCTCAGGGTAACTCCAGCCGGTATCCGATGCCCCGCACGGTGCGGATTGTCGCGCCGGATTCAGAAAGTTTGTTACGTAGGCGGGAGATGTAGATTTCGATGGCATTGGGTGAAATTTCACTGTCCCAATTCCCCAGGCTTTCCGCGAGTTTCTGCTTGGGAACCACCCTGGGGGCTGCCAGCATGAGATGCTGCAAAACATCCCATTCCCGTCCCGTGAGTTCCAGCGGTACGTCATCAAGCGATGCTGTGCGCAGGTTTAGGTAAAGATGCAGGGAACCGAAAGCAAGGTCGGAACTACTGGCCGCTTGGCTGCGCCGAACCAGCGCACGGATACGGGCGAGGAGTTCCGGGAGCAGGAAAGGTTTGACGAGGTAATCGTCCGCACCGGTATCCAGCCCTTTTACACGGTCTTCAATCGCATCACGTGCAGTCAGGACCAATATCGGCAAGAGGATTTGTTTGCGCCGCAGGCGGCGGATTAGTTCCAACCCATTCATGCCCGGCAGTTCAAGGTCGACGATCACCAAATCGTAAGCGGTCAGTTTCAGGGCGGATTCCGCAGCATCGGCCCGGATCAGATGATCGACAGAAATGCCTGCGTGCGAAAACCCTTCCTGGAGGGCGTTCGCAATGGGCAGGTCATCTTCTATCAACAGCAGGCGCATTGATTTATCGTTTTTTCGCAGAGCGTAGGTACGGCATCATATCCGCTTGTCTTGAACGTGAATGTTTGGTTTGCAAAAAAACAAAAGCCCCCGAAAATAATTCCAGGGGCTTTGCTAACACTCAAATTCAAGACCGGGTATGAAACCCTATAACCTTTACGCCACGGCGGGGGCATCTGCGCTAGCCTCGGACACGGCAGCGTCCGGGCGGTCGAGCAGTTCGATATACGCCATTGGCGCGTTGTCCCCGTCGCGGAAACCGCACTTTAGGATGCGCAAGTAGCCACCGGGACGGCTGGCATAGCGCGGACCCAGTTCATCGAAAATCTTGACGACGATTTCGCGGTCGCGTAGGCGGTTGAATGCCAAACGGCGGTTGGCCACGCTTGCCTTCTTGCCAAGCGTAATCAGGGGTTCGACGACCCGGCGCAGTTCCTTCGCCTTGGGCAGGGTCGTCCTGATGACCTCGTGACGCAACAGCGAGTTAGCCATGTTGCGGAACATGGCCTGACGGTGACTGCTCGTCCGGTTCAGTTTGCGAAGGCCATTACGGTGACGCATTTTTGTTTCCTCACTTGTATCCGGCTAAGCTTCAGCCGAACTTGTCCAACCCGGCCGGGGGCCAGTTTTCCAGTTTCATTCCCAGCGTCAACCCACGAGAAGCCAACACTTCCTTGATTTCATTGAGCGACTTGCGACCCAGGTTTGGCGTTTTGAGCAACTCGGTTTCGGTACGCTGGATCAAATCGCCGATGTAGTAGATGTTCTCGGCTTTCAGGCAGTTGGCCGAACGTACCGTCAGTTCAAGGTCATCGACCAAGCGCAGCAGTACCGGGTCGACCACGACATCGTTCTTGACGGGCACGTCGACACGGGTGTCTTGCAAATCGGCAAACACCGCGAGTTGATCCACCAGCACGCGGGCTGCGTAACAGACCGCTTCTTCAGGGTCGACCGCACCATTAGTCTCGATATCGATGACCAAGCGGTCGAGGTCGGTACGCTGTTCGACGCGTGCGCTTTCCACCTGATAACTGACACGGCGTACCGGGCTGAACGAAGCATCGAGCATGATGCGGCCAATGGACTTGCTTTCGGAACTGGCCGGACGGGCATTGCCCGGCACGTAACCACGGCCTTCCTCGATCTTGATCTGCATGTCGAGTTTACCACCTGGAGCCAGGTGCGCAATCACATGGCCCGGGTTGATGATTTCGACATTCTGATTAGTCTCGATGTCGGCAGCCGTCACCGGGCCTTCCCCGCTTTTTGCTAGGTGCAGGGTCATCTCGCCCCGGCTGTGGAGTTTGAACACGACGCCCTTCAAGTTGAGCAGCAGGTCGACGATGTCTTCCCGCATGCCGTCCAGGGTCGAATATTCATGCAACACGCCTTCGATTGACACTTCCGTTGCAGCATGTCCTGGCAGCGACGAAAGAAGGATACGGCGTAGCGCGTTTCCAAGGGTATGTCCAAACCCTCGTTCGAACGGCTCCATCGTCACCCTGGCCTGAACCTGGGAGATACTCTGAACGTCAATAATGCGCGGTTTCAGTAGCTCATTGCTTTGCATCAACATTTCCTCGAAACCAGTAGCTTGCCCCCACATTAGCGGGAGTACAGTTCCACAACCAAGCTCTCGTTGATCGTGGGCGGCAGTTCGTCACGTGCCGGATAGGCTTTGAAAGTGCCCTTGCCAGCCTTGACATCGACTTCTACCCAGGCTGGGAAGCCGCGCGATTCGCTAGATTCGAGCGCGGCTTTCACCCGCAGCGTGCCGCGCACGCCTTCGACGAGTTGGACGACATCGCCCGGACGTACCAGGTAGGACGGGATATTCACGCGCTTGCCATTGACCAGCACGCCATTGTGGCGGACTACTTGGCGCGCTTCAGCGCGCGAGCCTCCGAAGCCCATACGATAGGCAACGGAATCCAGACGGCCCTCGAGCAGTTGCAACAGGTTCTCGCCGGTTTGCCCGCGACGGCGAGCCGCTTCGGCATACACGCGGCGGAACTGGCGCTCCAGTACACCGTACAGACGGCGGATTTTCTGCTTTTCGCGCAGTTGTTCGCCATAGCCCGACAGGCGCTGGCCGGAACGCTGACCATGCTGGCCGGGCGCGTAAGAATGGTGCTCGATTGCACACTTGTTGGTAAAACATCTTTCTGCCTTCAGGAACAGCTTTTCACCTTCACGGCGGCACTGGCGGCATTTTGGGTCGAGGTTGCGAGCCACGGTTGTTTACTCCTATCGTCAAATGCGCCGCTTCTTCGGCGGACGGCAACCGTTGTGCGGGATGGGGGTGATATCGGTGATGCTGGCAATGCGGATGCCCAAGGCGTTGAGCGCCCGGATGGCAGATTCGCGGCCAGGTCCCGGCCCCTTGATGCGCACTTCGAGATTTTTGATACCGCAGTCCTGCGCTACCTTGCCAGCAGCCTCGGCAGCCACCTGGGCGGCAAATGGGGTGCTCTTGCGCGAACCCTTGAAACCCGCACCGCCAGAAGTTGCCCACGACAGCGCATTCCCTTGGCGGTCGGTGATGGTGATGATAGTGTTGTTGAAGCTGGCGTGAACGTGCGCAATGCCTTCCGCGACGTTCTTTTTGACCTTCTTGCGAATCTTGGTTGGAGTTTTGGCCATTGATCAATCCCTATTATTTCTTGCCTGCAACTGCCTTGCGCGGCCCCTTGCGGGTACGGGCATTTGTGCGGGTACGCTGTCCGCGAACCGGCAGGCCACGGCGGTGACGGACACCACGGTAGCAACCCAGGTCCATCAGGCGCTTGACGCTCATGGTCACTTCACGGCGTAAATCGCCCTCGACCACGTAACGGCTCACTTCTTCGCGCAATTTCTCCATGTCCGATTCGGTGAGATCCTTAACCTTGACTGAACGCGCGATACCGGCAGCGTCACAAATTTTCTGGGCGCGCGAACGACCAATCCCATAGATAGCGGTCAGCGCAATCTCGGCATGCTTGTGATTGGGGATGTTTACCCCAGCAATACGAGCCATCCGTGTTACCTCGTGTGCTTAAATAGCGAAACGTTGAATTATAAACCAGCTAACCACAAAGAATCAACCTTGGCGCTGTTTGTGGCGGGGATCGGTACAAATAACCCTGACCACGCCCTTGCGGCGGATGATCTTTCAATGGCGGCAAAGTCGTTTGACGGAAGCCTGGACTCTCATGATTTTGCTCCTGTTTCTTGAGTTCTCTAGTCACTTTGTCCGGAACACGATCCGGCCTTTGGTGAGGTCATAGGGGGTCAACTGGACAGTCACTTTATCGCCCGGCAGGATGCGGATATAGTGCATGCGCATCTTGCCAGAAATATGGCCAAGTACCATGTGACCATTTTCAAGCTTGACCCGGAACATTGCGTTGGGAAGGTTTTCCGTTACCTCACCCTGCATCTCGATTACGTCTTCCTTCGCCATCGTCATCGAACCGGGAAACCCGCCCCCTTGAAATCCGCCTTCTTCAGCAGGCTTTCGTACTGATGCGACAGCACGTAGTTCTGCACCTGGTCTTTGAAGTCGAGCGCCACTACTACCACGATTAGGAGCGAAGTGCCGCCGAAATAGAATGGCACACCCCACTTCAGGATCAGAAACTCAGGCAACAGGCAAACCAGCGTGATGT
Organism: Betaproteobacteria bacterium; assembly: GCA_009781085.1. Lineage (GTDB taxonomy): Bacteria > Pseudomonadota > Gammaproteobacteria > Burkholderiales > Rhodocyclaceae > WRNU01. The sequence goes on along the minus strand of WQYV01000013.1, from coordinate 30,644 downwards.
AGGCCGCACCTGCCAGGGTAAGCCGCATCAGCACTTTGTCGATATAACGAGCCGTTTGTTCGCCTGGACGGATGCCAGGTACGAAGGCCCCGCTTTTCTTGAGATTATCTGCCGTATCACGTGGGTTAAACACGAGCGCGGTGTAGAAGAAGCAGAAAAAGATGATTGCTACGGCATACAGGATCACGTAGATCGGTTGACCGGGTGTGAGCAGCGAGAAAATATCACGTAACCAACTCAGCTTGCCAGAAGAACCGAACCACTGCCCGACTGAACCCATGAAGAGGATGATGCTCGAAGCGAAAATCGGCGGGATGACTCCGGACATATTGAGCTTGAGCGGCAAATGCGAACTTTGCCCGCCATAAATGCGGTTGCCGACTTGACGCTTGGCGTAATTTACTAATATCTTGCGTTGCCCGCGTTCAATAAAAACGACAAAACCTGTCACCAGCACCACTAGCAAGCAGACGAACAGCGCAGCCGGTGGCGTGATGGAACCTTGGCTGATCATTGAGGACAGGTGGCCGATGGCATTCGGCAAACCCGCTGCAATACCCGAGAAAATAATCAGCGAAATGCCGTTACCTAGGCCACGCTCAGTGATCTGCTCGCCGAGCCACATCAGGAACATTGTGCCGGTGATGAGCGTTGCAACGGTCACTAAGCGAAACACGAATCCAGGGTCGAGCACCACGCCCTGGCTTTCCAGCCCAATTGCCACGGCCAGCCCCTGTGCAAAAGCTAGGAGCACGGTTCCATAGCGCGTGTATTGCGTGATTTTGCGCCGTCCAGCCTCACCCTCTTTCTTGATAGCCTCAAGTTGCGGAACCGCTACGGCCAGCAACTGCATGATGATCGACGCCGAGATGTACGGCATGATCCCCAAGGTGAAAATCGTGAAGCGCGACAACGCCCCCCCAGAGAACAGGTTGAACATCCCAAGGATACCGCTCTGATTATGCTCGAAGAACGTTCTTAGGGCTTCCTGGTTGATTCCGGGCACGGGAAGGTGCGCACCGAACCGATACACGATGATTGCGCCGATCAAAAACAGCAGGCGCCGTTTCAAATCGCCGAACTTCCCGGTGCTTCCTACCGTAGCGGCAGACTTAGCCACAATTTCTTCCTTGCCTTGATCCTGGGTTACTCGGTTGCCACGGAACCGCCCACCGCTTCGATGGCGGCACGCGCTCCCTTGGTGGCCCCGATGCCGCGCAGGACGACTTTTCTGTCGATCTTGCCGGAGAGGATGACTTTGGCCGAGAGTGCATTGCCAGGAACGACGCCCGCCTGCTTCAACGTCAGGAGGTCGATTTCCTCCACGGGCGCGGCGGCCAGTTCGGACAAACGAACTTCGACGTTGCGGTCACGGGTCAGCGACACGAAACCGCGCTTCGGCAAACGGCGTTGCAGCGGCATTTGACCGCCCTCGAAACCAACTTTGTGGAAACCACCGGCGCGCGATTTTTGACCCTTGTGGCCCCGGCCGCAAGTCTTGCCTAGGCCGCTGCCAATGCCGCGACCGACACGTTTGACGACAGATTTCGAGCCCGCGCCCGGTTTGATGGTATTCAGGCGCATGTCATTGCCCCTCGCACTTGAGCAGATAAGCTACTTTGGTAATCATGCCGCGCACACGCGGCGTGTCGGACAGCTCGACGCTGTGGTTGAGGCGGCGAAGCCCCAGGCCACGCACTGTGGCGCGGTGGGACTGTTTGGTTCCGATCACGCTCTTGATTAGCGTCACCTTGATCTTCTTGTCAGACATCGCTTACCTCAGGATTTCTTCAACGCTCTTGCCGCGCTTGGCCGCAATCTCCGCTGGGGTATTCACCGCCAGCAGGCCGTTGAGCGTGGCACGCACGACGTTGTATGGGTTGGTGGAACCGATGCATTTGCAGATGATGTCGGTTACACCCATGACTTCAAACACCGCACGCATCGGGCCGCCGGCGATGATGCCAGTCCCGCCAGGGGTAGGGCGCATCAGCACGGAAGCTGCACCATGTTTGCCAATTACGGTGTGATGCAGGGTTCCATTTTTGAGCGAGAATTTTTTCATTTTACGGCGGGCTTCGTCCATTGCTTTCTGGACGGCTACCGGCACTTCCTTGGACTTGCCCTTGCCTATCCCGATGCCGCCATCGCCATCACCAACCACGGTGAGAGCCGCGAAACCGAGAATCCGGCCCCCCTTGACGACCTTGGTTACGCGGTTGATTGCAACCATCTTTTCGCGCAGGCCGTCATCACGCTCCTCGGAGGCTTGCTTGCGCTGGTTTTGCTGCTTGGCCATTCGTAAACCCCCTTAGAACTTCAGGCCGCCTTCGCGGGCGGCTTCAGCCAACGTCTTGACGCGGCCGTGATAAAGGAAACCGGCGCGGTCAAACCCCACGGTTTCGATCCCGGCGGCTTTCGCACGCTCGGCGATCAGTTTGCCCACTTCTGCGGCAGCAGCCTTGGTGCCGCCGTTGGGTATCCGGACACGGACATCCGCTTCAAGCGTGGAGGCCGAGGCCAGCACTTTCGAGCCGCAGCCGGAGATGATCTGGGCGTAAATATGACAGTTCGACCGGAATACGGTCAGACGCACGGCTTTCAGCTCCGCAAGCTTGGCGCGGGTTTTGCGCGCGCGGCGAAGACGAGATTCTTTTTTGTTCATGAACGACCGCCTTACTTCTTCTTGGTTTCCTTGATCACAACCTTTTCGTCTGAATAACGGACGCCCTTGCCCTTGTAAGGTTCGGGAGCGCGGTAGGCCCGCACTTCGGCTGCGACTTGACCGACCTGCTGCTTGTCGATCCCCTTGATGATGATTTCGGTCTGGGTCGGCGTTTCGGCCTTCACCCCGTCCGGCAACTGATGTACGACCGGATGGGAGAACCCGAGGGAGAGATTGAGCTTGTCCCCCTGGGCTTGGGCACGGTAGCCAACGCCGACGAGGTTGAGTTTTTTCTCGAAACCTTTGGTAACCCCCGTCACCATGTTGTTGACCAGCGCACGCGTGGTACCGGAAAACGCATTGGCGTCCGCTACGCCCTCACGGGGCTTGAACACCAGCGTATCGCCCTCGCGCTCTACCATGATCGAAGGGTGCACCATATGGCTTAGTGTGCCAAGCGGTCCCTTGATCGAGAGGCCGGCTCCGGTGATCTTGACTTCGACGCTGCCCGGGATGGTCACAGGATTCTTTCCTACACGAGACATGGAATCCTCCTCAAGCCACCAGGCAGATGATTTCGCCGCCAACACGGCTGGCGCGTGCGGCACGGTCGGTCATCACGCCCTTGGGGGTCGATATGATCGCCACACCAAGCCCGTTCATGACTTTCGGCAGGTCGTCGCTTCCTTTATAGACACGCAACCCGGGACGGCTGACGCGCTCGATGCGTTCGATGACCGGACGGTTCGCGTAATACTTGAGCGCCACATCGAGTTCGGCCTTACCAGCCGTTTCTCGGACAACGTAGGCATTGATATAGCCTTCATCCTGTAAGACCTTGGCAATTGCCACCTTCAGCTTCGACGAAGGCATGCATACGCTCGTTTTCTTGGCCTGCTGGCCGTTGCGGATCCGCGTCAGCATATCGGCGATGGGATCGGACATACTCATCTTCTACTCTCCTTACCAACTCGCCTTGATCATGCCCGGTACTTCGCCGTCGAAAGCAATTTCGCGCAACTTGTTGCGGCACAGGCCAAACTTGCGGAACACTCCGCGCGGGCGTCCAGTCAGCTTGCAGCGGTTGCGCGCGCGGACGGGACTCGCATTGCGCGGCAATTCCTGCAAGGCCAGCCGCGCTGCCATACGCTCTTCGTCGGAGAGCTTTGTATCCTTGATTTTCGCAATCAACTCGGCGCGCCGGACGGCGTATTTCGCCATCACTTTGCGGCGTTTTTCTTCGCGGTTGATCAGAGACAGTTTCGCCATATCGCCCTCAATTCTTGAACGGGAAGCGGAACGCACCCAAAAGCGCTCTCGCTTCCTTGTCTGTCTTGGCCGTTGTCGTGATGCTGATGTTCATCCCACGTAGCGTATCGACCTTGTCATACTCGATTTCGGAGAAGATGATTTGTTCCTTGACCCCGAGGTTATAGTTGCCACGGCCATCGAACCCCTTGGACGCAATGCCGCGGAAGTCGCGCACGCGCGGCAAGGCTACAGTCACCAAGCGGTCGAGGAATTCGTACATCCTCGGGCCGCGCAGCGTCACCATGCAGCCGATGGGATAACCGTCACGTATCTTGAACCCGGCAATCGACTTCTTTGCCTTGGTAATCACCGGCTTCTGTCCGGCGATTTTCGTCATATCGCCAACCGCGAACTCAAGAATTTTCTTGTCGCCGACCGCTTCCCCAACACCCATGTTCAGGGTGATTTTGGTAATACGCGGCACTTCCATGACGGACTTGTAACCGAACTGCTTGAGCAGGTCAGGAACCACCGTATCCTTGTAAAACTGTTGCAAACGAGCCATTGCCACTCCTTACGCGTCCACCATCTCGCCGTTCGACTTGAAGAAGCGCACCTTGCGCCCGTCTTCAAGCACCTTTATCCCCACACGGTCGCCTTTTTGCGTGGTGTGGTTGAACAGCGCGACGTTCGAGACATGGATCGGCATCTCCTTTTCGACGATACCGCCCACTTCGCCCTTGAGCGGGTTCGGGCGCATGTGTTTCTTCACCCGATTTACCCCTTCGACCAACAGGCGTTCATCGCTGACACGGCGCAACACCGTGCCACGGCGGCCACGATCCTTGCCCGTGAGCACCACGACTTCATCGCCCTTGCGGATTTTGTTCATCTCGGAACCCCTCAGAGCACTTCCGGTGCCAGCGACACGATCTTCATGAACCGTTCGGAGCGCAATTCGCGTGTCACCGGCCCAAAGATGCGCGTACCGATCGGCTCAAGCTTGTTGTTGAGCAACACGGCTGCGTTGTTGTCGAATTTGATGAGCGACCCATCGGGACGGCGTACACCCTTGGCCGTGCGTACGACGACGGCACTGTAGATGTCCCCCTTTTTGACCCGCCCCCGTGGCGCGGCATCCTTTACCGTGACCTTGATGATGTCGCCTACGGTGGCATAACGGCGTTTCGAACCGCCAAGCACCTTGATGCACATCACCGAGCGCGCGCCGGTGTTGTCGGCTACGTCGAGCCTGGACTGCATTTGAATCATGAATTTATCCCCAACTTGTCCCGCTCCAGGAGCGGCCAGTATTGGAACCCGTTCGGGTCATCGTCCCGGATGAGCCCCGGGACACGAAACCGCGCATTTTAGCAGTCTGAGAATAGATTGCAAGTCTTTTTTATTGGAGCACGCATCCGCCAGAAAGACATCAGGTATTCCGTCACTATTGTGGAAAAAACGAATAACATTCATGGACATTTGTGAAAACACTACTCGACACGGAAGCCACCGTTATGTACTTGCCCCCAGATCGCTCCATGCTTCAAAAGCCGAAACCCGACTTCAAAGCGCTGCTAGCTGGCCAACCCCTCTTCAACAGCCTCTCGCCTGAAGAAATCGCACGCATTACGCAGAATGTGCGGGATCTCCGCCCAAAAAAAGGTGAGGTTTTGTTTAACAAAGGGGACGATTGCAAGGGGCTGCACGTGCTCCTCGTCGGTTTGGTCAAGCTGTTTTTCATCTCGCCTCACGGGCACGAGAAGGTCGTGGAGATCATCCGTCCTGGGCAGATGTTCGGGGAAGCACTGATGTTCCTGGAACGATCCTATGTTGTTTCTGCACAGGCATTAGCCGATTCCTGGGTGCTCTACCTCCCCAAGACCACTATCTTCGAGGAACTGGAACGGAGCCCCGTGCTGGCCCGTAAAATGCTTGCAAGCCTTTCCATGCGAATGCATCAACTCATCAGCGACATCGAAGACTATTCGCTGCATTCCGGCAAGAAGCGCGTCATCGGCTATTTGCTGCGGGAAATCCCGAGCGAAGCCCTTTCCTCTGAAGAGCATGCCTGCGACATTCATTTCAGCATCAGCAAAAACGTCATCGCGTCCTACCTCAACATGACGCAAGAGCATTTTTCGCGCATCCTGCACGAGCTTGCAGAACTTGGGCTGATTACCGTTCAAGGCAGGGAAATCCATATCCCAGACATTCGCAAGTTGCAACGGTACGAAGACTGAAATTCAATTGTCATTTTTAGTTTTTAGTTGTCAGTAAATGCTGACAACTACCGTATACAATCGTAAGGATGAATACCGTTTCTACATCATCTCTCCGTCGTGCGCTAGAACTGGGTCGCCGCGTGCTCGAAATCGAGGCGCAAGCGGTTACTGCGCTCGCCGGGCGGATCGATGAAAACTTCGGGCAAACCATCGACATGATCCTCCAATGCCGGGGCAGGGTTATCGTTAGCGGTATCGGCAAATCGGGCCACATTGCGCGCAAGTTCGCAGCCACCCTGGCGAGCACGGGAACCCCGGCTTACTTCGTGCATGCAGCGGAAGCCGCACATGGCGACCTCGGTATGATTACCGCCGAAGACATTGTGATTGCCATCTCCAACTCGGGCGCAAGCGCGGAACTGCTTGCCATCGTGCCGCAAGCCAAACGGCGCGGGGCGCGGCTGATTGCCATGACCGGCAACGCTGGTTCGCCGCTTGCGCGCGAAGCCGACATTCATCTTGATGCCGCTGTCAGCGAAGAAGCCTGCCCGCTCAACCTCGCACCCACTGCCAGCACTACCGCCGAACTGGCTTTGTCGGACGCGATCGCAGTGGCACTGCTTGATGCACGCGGTTTTGATGCCGAAGATTTTGCGCGCTCGCACCCCGGCGGCAGCCTCGGCCGACGGCTGCTTACACATGTGCGGGACGTGATGCGCCCACGCGAGCGAGTGCCAGCCATCGTAGGTGGCGCACTCCTAAGCGAGGCGCTGCTTGCCATGACGCGCGGCGGCATGGGCATGACGGTGGCAGTGGGAGCCGATGGTAAGCCAGAAGGCATTTTTACTGACGGCGACTTGCGCCGCGCCCTGGAAAACGGCATCGACGTGCGTACCACGCAGCTTGCCGATGTACTAACGAAAAGTCCGAGTACTATTAAACCGGACGCCCTTGCGGTGGAGGCCGCCGAAATAATGGAGCGGCTGTGCATCAGCCAGCTTTTGGTCGTCGATGGGGCAGGCGTGCTCGTGGGGGCGCTGAACACGCATGACCTCATGCAAGCACAGGTCATCTGATGCACGGGCTCCTCAACTTCATTTACCGCTTCTACCCCCTGGCCATTGCGGCGTTGCTCGCTGCCGGAGCCACTTGGCTCGAACATGCGACCCGCAGCCCCGAGCCCGTCGCCGATGCCGCCGTCAACCGGACGCCGGACTTCATCGCCGAGGTGGTGCGCATCACGGGTTTTGCCAAGGATGGCAAGCTGCGCTATACGCTCGATTCTCCGCGTCTCACTCATCTGCCTGCCACCGATTCAACCTACTCTGAACAACCTCGGTTGCAACTCATCACCCAAGGGCGACACATGTGGATCAACGCTGACCAAGGTGAAGTTGCCCCCAAAGGCGAACGCGTGGACTTTGCCGGTCATGTCGAGGGCGAACGCGAAGGTATCCCCCCTGACTTGCCTATGCATTTTTCCTCGGAACAACTGACTGTCTGGCCACAGGAGCAGCGTGCCATCAGCAATGTCCCCGTGCGTCTCACTCAGGGGAAGACCGCCACCGATGCCAACAGTTTCGTAGCCGATAATGTATTTGGCGTCATGAAACTTTCCGGGAAAGTCCGGATGTACCTTATTCCCCGACATTAGAGGAATTCATGATGCACATCCTTTCTGCTGCTATGGCCGTGTTACTGTCGGTTTCCGTTTCTGCCCACGCCCAATCGCCCGACCGTAGCCAACCGGTCAACATCGATGCCGACAAAGTGACCGTGGACGACCGCAATAAGGTTCACGTCTTTGAAGGTAGCGTCGTGCTGACCCAGGGGACGTTGATGCTCAAGGGCGACAAAATCGTCGTTACCCAGGATACTGCGGGTTTTCACAACGGCGTTGCTACCGCTGGAAGCGGGCGGCTTGTTACTTTCCGCCAAAAACGCATGAGCGACGGAGCCTGGGTCGATGGCGAAGCCGAGCGCATCGAATACAGTAGCCAGAACGAACGAGCCAAACTTTTCAACCGCGCCCAGATCCAGAGTGCTGGCAACATAGTGCGAGGTCAGTACATCGAATACGATGCCGCCACCGAAAACTATCTCGTAACCGACGCACCAGGGCATTCTAGTGGTAGCAAAACTCCCGCTACGAGCCGCGTGCACGTGACCATCCCACCTAAAGACAACAAAACCAACCCGCCCGCTACCGGGCGCTGAACGCGTATCGCGAACGAACACCCCCGTCATTGCCACTTTCATGGCATATATTTCTTACAGGTATGGAATATTGGAATCGCTATGCGAACTGAATGCGAAGAAAAGTGTGAAATATTTCTTGTGCGACGCACAAAAAATACTTGACATCCAGTTCCCACTGGTTACAATGAACGTCACTTGCTGCTATGCAGCAATACAGTAATTTGTTGCTACGCAACAATGCAGTATGGCATATCGCCAAACCCCTAACCCGCAGTAGAGTAGTACTTCCGTCGTTTTTGCTGTTTCGCTTCCACACTACCACGTTATTTTCAGAGGAGAGTCCAATGACTACGTTTAACCCTGAGCAGTTTGCCGCTTCCAACAAGGCCAACATCGAAACCCTGCTGAGCCTCACCAACAGCGCCTTTGCCAACGCTGAGCGTCTGGCTGCCCTTAACCTCAACACCGCCCGTTCCGTTCTTGAAGACAGCGTCTCCAACACCAAGGCCCTGCTGGGTACCAAGGACGTGCAAGAACTGGTTTCCCTGCAAGCCTCGCTGATCCAGCCCTTGCTGGAAAAGTCTGTTGCCTACGCCCGCAGCGTTTATGAAATCGCCTCGCAAGGCCAGGAAGAGCTGGCGAAAGTGCTCGAAACCCAACTTGCCGAACTGAACAAGAACGTTTCCTCCGCGCTCGACAAGGCCGCTAAGTCCGCCCCGGCTGGTTCCGACGTTGCCGTTGCTGCTGTCAAATCGGCCATCGCCGCTGCCAACAGCGCTTACGACAATTTTTCCAAGGCCGTCAAACAAGCGACCGAAATCGCTGAAGCCAACGTTGCCGCGGCCACCAATGCCACGGTCAAGGCTGTTACCACTACCGCCAAAACCTCCTCGAAGAAGTCCGCCTGAGGGATTTCCTCCCATAGTCGGATGCCACATGCTTTAAAGCTGTGGCAGGTCAAAAAAGGGCTGGGTTCCGTATTACGGGATACAGCCCTTTTGTTTTGGGATTGCGCTTTACATGCAAACAAGGCCCTAAAACAGGGTTGGTTTCAAAACCATCAGGAAATAAACCGCAACCATCGCCAGAAAAGCCGGATAACTAAGGTATTCCCAGATTCGTGCATAACGCCAATAGGCCGATGGGAGCGCAATATCTCCCCGTGCCTCCGATTCGGATGTAATGTGCCGCATCCGGAGTTGAATCCACACGACCGGCAACCAGCACAGGCCCGCGAGCAGATATAGCGCAACGGATACCGACTGCATTTACAACAACCTCGACGCCGTCCAGTTTGTTCAACCACTGATCCGCAGTCAGGTCGGTCGTATAGTCGATGGAAATTTCCCCTGGGTGCGTCGGTCGTCGCACCCCACGTATGACCTGATGGCCATCCTGTTCGAGGTGGGTCGAAATGGCATTGCCAACAAACCCGTTTGCGCCGCATACCAACACTTTCATGATGTGCTCCCTTTAATTTCACGCGGGATATACCGCATCACGACATAAGCAATCACGCCGACGGCAGCCAGAATTCCACCTGCCGTCCAGGCCAGCGTCTGACGCAAGACACGCATCGTGTATCCTGCGGCCTCAATGCCTGTGTATGTGTTTGGTATATCTGTAACCAGCAGCACCAGCATGAGCGGCGCAGCAAACATCGCGACGACTGAACATCGAGTCCAGAATCGTGCGCGATCTTCGGTGCCGCACAAATCGGCCAATAGCCGTTGAATTACTTCGTGCAAGTAGGTTGCGGCAACGAGACTGGCAATGATGGGCATCGCCACTTGGGTGAGTGAAAGAATGATTGGTAACATGGAAACCTCCTTCATTAATTACAGTTATTTCTGTATTAAGTGAAATTTCAGGTTAAAAAAACAGGCAGGTCAGCCTGTTGCGGTGGTGTTTTGCTTCTTGGTTCTGCGGACTACGTGGCTGATGCGTGCCCCGATGCCCAACGTCTTCGTCAAGGTTTCAGGTTTCAGGCGCAGCATTTCGTCGGCCCATGTGGTCAGTGTTTCGAGAAAATCCAGGGTTTCCTGGATACGTTGGACGCTTTCCTTCGGTTCCTGATCCAGTTCCGGGCTCATCAGGCAGTCGCGCAATGCCGTCAAGGTGGGGTCGATTTCACGTTGGCGGCGTCCTTCGACGATCAGCCGGAACAGTTCCCAGACATCTTTTGAAGTTTCGAAATGGTCGCGCCTCTCCCCGATCATGTGCACCACACGGACGAGGCGCCAAGCCTGCAATTCCTTCAGGCTATTGCTGACGTTCGAGCGGGCAAGCGCGAGCGTTTCGGCAATCTCGTCCGCAGCAACCGGCCTGCCAGCCAGGAACAACAGGGCGTGGATTTGCGCAACAGTGCGATTGACGCCCCAGCGGGAGCCCATTTCGCCCCAGTGCAGGATGAACCGTTCGGATACAGGTGTGAGCTTCATTTTTTTAATCTACAATTTTCTGAAATTTCTGTCAAGAGTGAAATTTGTGATGAGTTGAGAACTCATTTCTTTGATCCTTCGCCCGCTTGCGGGAGAGGGGGGTTTTGGGTTGCACGTAACAGACCTCGACGTATGACGTCGTCCATAAAAAATTACATCAGCATCTTGAAAAAGATTTACTCATGGAATATGCTATATAAAACTCCGGAGAATTCAAGATGCCCCGCCCCTTCCTCTCGCCCCGCAACGACCTGGTCTTCAAGCTGCTTTTCGGGGACGCCCGCAACACCGGGCCACTGACCGATTTCCTCAAGGCCGCACTCGACTTGCCCCCTGAAGACCTTCTGGACATCGTGCTCGTCGACCCGCACCTGAACGGCGAAGGCATCGACGACAAACAGGGCGTCCTCGACGTCAAGGCCAAGACCGGCACCGGCAAAATGATCGACATCGAAATCCAGGTCGCCGAACAACCCCAGATGCGCGAACGCATCATCTTCTACCTCTCCCGCATGATCACCGAACAGGTCAGCCGGGGGGAGAGCTACCAGAAGATCGAACGTTCGATCTGCATCCTGATCACCGACTACGTCCAAATCCCGGAAAACGATTGCTACCACAACCGTTACCGGCTCCATGACCCCAGGACTGGTTCGGAATTCAGCGACATCATGGAAGTCAACACCCTGGAACTGACGAAATTGCCGCACAATACGGACGGAAGCGCACTATGGGACTGGCTGAAGTTCCTGGATGCACGGCAGGAAGAGGAGTTGAAGATGCTCGCAGAGAAAAACCCCCAGATCGGCAAGGCCGTTGCCCGGCTGCAAGAGCTCTCGGAAGACGAACGCACGCGGCTGCTGGCCGAATCCCGCGAAAAGATGGAATGGGACAACGCCGCACGGATGCAGGCGGCAAGAGAGAAAGGGCTTAAAGAGGGGCTTGAAAAAGGGCGCGAAGAAGGACTCGAAAAAGGTCGTGAAGAAGGGCGCGGAGAAGGTCGTGAAGAAGGGCTTCTCTCCGTCGCCCATGCCGCCCTGAAAAGAAACCTGCCCATCGAAGAAATCATGGCGCTGACGGGACTTTCCAGGGAGGCAATCCTGTCCCTGACGCATTGAACACGCGTCGAGCGCAATCCCCGTCATTGATGACGGGGTAAGCGAGACAATCGTATATGGAACCGAAGGCTCCCCTGAGCCGTATCGAGGAATCTCCGGCCTCCAGGCTGGGATGACTCCTCAATACGGAGTTGGCCGAATTCCGTATAAATGGGGTGTAATGCTTTTACAGAGCCGCCAGTTCGCCGCCTGCCCAAACCTCATGATAATGGCCCCTTTGCCGGATGGCGCATGAGGGCGATCAAGGTTGCGACGCAAAAGAGGGCTCCGGCAAGGAAGGTGGCTGGGGCACCAAGGCGATCCCACAGGAAACCGGCGGCGATACTGGCGAATAACATGGCGATGCCGCTCACGACGTTGAAAATGCCGAAGGCCGTGCCGCGAAGTTCCGCTGGCGCGGTTTTCGCTACCATTGCCGACAGCAGCCCTTGAGTGATGCCCATATGCATGCCCCAGAGCGCAACCCCGGCCAGTACGGCGTCCCAATGCTGACGGGATGCAAGCACCAAGTCGGCGGCAATCAGTACGATCAGGCCGAGGGCAAGCAGGTATCGGTGATCCATGCGATCAGAGAGCTTGCCAAAAGGCCAGGCCGTGAGCGAATAGACAAGGCTCATTGCGGCCATTACCAGCGGGACGAGGGAAAGCGGTATGCCGCACTGCATAGCGCGCAGCACGAGGAAAGCCTCGCTGAAACGAGCCAGCGTAAAGATCGCGCCGATGCCGACTACCTGCCAATAAGCGGCGTTGAGCTGGCGCAGGTTGTTGCGTCGGATCGGGTTTTCTCGCTTACCCGAGGATGCGTGCACGGGTTCCCGCAGGCCGAAAACGAGCAGCGCGACACTCGCCAAGCCAGGAATGGCGGTAAACCAAAAGACAGCGCGGAAGTCATTGGCCCATAGCAGCATGAGGAGGGTGCTAAGCAGTGGGCCGATGAATGCTCCCACGGTGTCGAGGGACTGGCGCAGGCCAAATGCCTCGCCGCGGATGGGCGGCGGGGTCAGGTCGGTCAGCAGAGCGTCACGCGGCGCACCCCGGATGCCCTTGCCCAGACGGTCAAGCAGACGTGCGCCTAAAACGGGATCAGCGCTTTGGGCGAGGGCGAATAGGGGTTTACTCAAGGCTCCGAGTGCATAGCCGAAAACCGTTAACCCTTTGCGCTTGCCAAAATAATCGCTCAGGACACCAGAAAAAATCCTGACGATCAACGCAGTGGCTTCGGCAAACCCTTCGATCAGGCCGACAGTGAAGGCGCTCGCGCCGAGCGCCGTGACCATGAAGAGTGGCAGCAGGCTGTGGATCATCTCCGAGGAAACGTCCATCAACAGGCTAACGAAGCCGAGTATCCAGACGCCACGCGGCATCCGGTATTGATGATCCACTATCTTTCCTTCTTTAGTTTCGTGTCCGTGCAATGCGCCGTTCTGACAGGTCAAAACTCCTGTCGCGGCCGCACCTTTATGAGAAAATATACAGTTGATTGGATGCTTAATGGCACGAATTTAGCAGCTTTGCACCACGGAAATTTGTTCGTTGATCACCTGTTTCCAGGGGTTGCCTGCCATCAAGGGGAAAGAAGGCACTTCCAATACCGGTTCTCCAGTCAAACTGTTTTGTTCAATTCACCGGGAGTGAGCATGAATTCTCAAGATGTCATGAAGTTGATCCAGGAAAACGAGGTCTGCTTCGTTGACTACCGTTTTACCGATACCCTTGGCAAGGAACAGCATGTTGGTGTGCCGGTTTCTGCGTTTGAAGAGGAGGCATTCGAGCATGGCCATATGTTTGACGGATCCTCCATGGCGGGGTGGAAAGGTATCCAGGCCTCCGACATGATCCTGCTCCCGGATCCTGAATCCGCTTATATCGACCCCTTTTTCGATGAACCCACGTTGGTGCTGGCTTGCGATGTCATCGAACCGTCTGACGGCAAGGGGTATGACCGTGATCCGCGCTCCATTGCCAAGCGCACCGAAGCCTACCTGAAAAGCACCGGCATCGGCGATACTGCCTATTTCGGACCGGAACCGGAATTCTTCATATTTGATGCCGTTGAGTGGTCGGTCGACATGTCCGGGTCTTTCGTCAAGGTGTTTTCCGAAGAAGCGGCCTGGTCGACGTCCGAGAAATACAAGGGGGGCAACCTCGGCCACCGTCCGCGAGTCAAAGGGGGGTATTTCCCTGTGCCGCCGGTCGATAGCCTCAACGACATCCGTGCCGCGATGGTATTGGCGCTTGAAGGCATCGGCGTACCGGTCGAAGTGCATCACCATGAAGTCGCTAATGCAGGGCAGTGCGAAATTGGCACGAGGTTCAATACACTGACCCGCCGCGCCGACTGGACTCAAATGCTCAAGTATGTGGTGCACAACGTAGCGCATCAGTACGGCAAGACAGCCACTTTCATGCCTAAACCCATCGTTGGTGATAACGGTTCTGGCATGCATGTACACCAGTCTATCTGGAAAAATGGCCAGAACCTCTTCGCGGGCAATGGTTACGCTGGCCTATCGGAAGTGGCGCTCTATTACATAGGCGGCATTATCAAGCATGCGCGTGCCCTGAATGCCATTACCAACCCCGGAACCAATTCCTACAAACGGTTGGTTCCCGGTTTTGAGGCTCCGGTGAAACTGGCTTATTCTGCCCGCAACCGCTCCGCATCCATCCGTATTCCTTACGTCACCAGCGCGAAGGGTCGCCGCATCGAGGTACGTTTCCCCGATCCCACGGCCAATCCGTACCTAGCGTTTGCGGCAATGGCAATGGCCGGTTTGGACGGTATCCAGAACAAAATTCATCCGGGGGAGCCTGCCGACAAGAATCTTTACGACCTGCCGCCGGAAGAAGACGCCAAGATACTGACCGTGTGTTCCAGCCTCGACCAGGCGCTCGATTATCTCGACAAGGATAGGGAATTCCTGACCCGTGGTGGCGTGTTCTCCGATGACTTCATCGATGCTTACATTGAGTTGAAGATGGGGGAAGTTACCCGCTACCGTATGACTACACACCCGATCGAATTCGACATGTACTATAGTTGTTGAGAAGGTGGGCGATACAAGGAAAGACGGGCATTGCCTGTCTTTTTTTTGCTTGATTGAGGAAAGGGTTGGCGTTTGTTTCCTTCTACGTAGTGTAGCTTTTGGCAATAAGGGAGTTTTTGATAGGGCAGAGCCATGAAACCCACGTATGCCGCCATTTCCTCATCCTTGCTTTTCCTAGGGCTCTGCCTTGTGCCGTTTCCTGCTTCTACGCAGGTGTTTAAGTGCATCGATACCACTGGGAAGGTCACCTATAGCAATGGTCCCGGTTTGGTCAAGGGTTGTAAGCAGCTCTCCAACGAACAGACCGTTTCGACCATCTCCATGCGCCCCAATCCCACACAGGCCACGTTTCCGAGAATAAGCGACGAAGCACAGAAGGAACGCGACAAAGCCCGGCGCTATGTCCTGGAGAAGGAGTTGGACAGCGAGCGGTCGGGGTTGGAGGATGCGCGCAATAAACTTACTGAACAGGAGGTTATTTTTCAAGATGGTGAGGCCTTCACAAACCAGAAGACCGGTGTAAGGGGCGTGAACCATCAGAAAAAGCTCGACCGCCTGCAACCATATAAAGATGCCGTTGACCGGCGCGAGCGCAACATCGAAGCGTTGACCCGGGAACTGTCCGAACTGCGCTGAGCAGTTGCTTATTCAGCCAACTGAACCGCCTTACTTCCTTTCGTCACCTGCTTTTAACGGGTGGCATCTTCCTCTTGAAGAAAGCTTTATTCGGGCGCTTCGCGCTATCTCAACCCTTATGCTTGGCAATCACGCATTGATAGACACCACCAAAGAAGGTTTTTTTCTCCCAAACGAATTGTTCAGCTTTGGTTGCATACTGGCTGATTTCTTTTTTCCATAATACTTCGGCAAACGGTTCGAGTAAATGATTGATGATCTTAAGAATATAACGAACTGGATGCCATTTTGCTGGATTGGCATAATCGATGAAAATGGCTTTCTTTCCTTTCGGTAACTTTTCCAGCATATGATCGACGATCTGATGTTTTTTATCGTCGGGAACTTCATGTAAAAGGAAAAAACTACATATTACATCATAGTCGACACTTTTTTCACCGGGAAAATCGGCTGCATCACTGCGGATTACTTTACACCACGGTTTATCGGATAATTTACGCTCTGCGTGTTCAATTTGTATTGGCGTTATGTCAGTTAAATGAAATATACCTTGTGGCCCAACTTTTTCGGCGACACGTTTAACCAGATCCCCATAAACATGTGCAACTTGCCAAACACGCATTCCCTCCTCGACTTCATCCAAGTACGTGCGCATCAGTCGCTGATCATTGAAAAATAACAAAATGCGAACAACCAGTTTATGATCCAGAAAACGTACTTTCTTTGGGTCGACATATGCCCAGTCGTATACGTCAGTCATGTACGCGGGAAGGTCTTCATAGTATGGGTCAACAGTCTCTGGAGTACTGTTTTGTGCCATGATATTGTTTTGTGCCATGGGGAAAATCCAGTCTGAAGATGGAAATAAAATGGAAAAATATCTATGAATAAAGATGAACTAAGTTGGCAATGACGCGAGTAGAGCTGCAATATTACCTTCTCCAAATAAACAGCATAGCGACGGAGACATGCTGTACAAAGCAATAGAAGTTAAAGGCATGATATTCCTCAGTAAACAAAAAGGCGATGCTCTCATTGATCATAGTTCCGATTTGTCATGGAGGCGGGAGTATAAGTGCACTGCAACAACAATGCAATGATCTTGATATGGTTTTCAGGCTTCGGTGATAAATAATTGTTTTTGTGCATGGCGTAACATGCTATAAGCATTAAAAAAACTTTACGGCCTAGCTGGTAGGCGATTTGCGCCCATTGTGTCAATATTTCAAAAGCATATTTACTTGTTGCTGCAAGCCGAGGGTTTCTGGACGGTATGCCCTGAAGAAGGGACTTTTGGTAAAATAAGCGCCTTTACGTCACCTGAACAAAATTCCCATGAGTATCGTCGCCCGCCTGCCTCATTACGCCCATTTAATTCGCATCGATTCGCTCGCCAAACAGGTCGGTACGATGGTGTTGCTCTGGCCGACGATGTGGGGGGTGTGGATTGCTGCGGAAGGCGCGCCATCCCTGTACTTGGCGTTTGCTTTCGCGTTCGGCAGTTTCCTGATGCATTCCGCTGGATGCGTCGTCAACGACTACGCGGATCGGGATTTCGATGCTCATGTAGAGCGTACGAAGAACCGCCCCCTCGCTACGGGAGCAATGAGCGTACGCGAGGCGTTTTGGATTGGGCTGGTGTTGTTGTTGTTCTCGTTCCTGCTGATCGTGCCGCTCATGAATCCCCTCCTTTTCCTGCTGACTTTGGTGGCGCTGTTCCTGGCGGTGAGCTATCCCTTTACGAAGCGGTTTTTCCCCGTGCCGCAAGCCTATCTGGGCGTGGCGTTTGGTTTTGGCATACCGATGGCTTTTGCTGCCGCGCAAAACACCGTGCCGCTGATGGCCTGGGTGTTAGTGGCAGCAAGTTTCTTCTGGACGATTTCCTACGATACGGCGTATGCGATGGTGGATCGCAATGACGACATCAAACTGGGCCGCATTCAGACTTCGGCCATCACGTTCGGGCGTCATGAGGTGGCGATAATAATGCTGTCCCATTTCATCTCTTTGTCCCTCATTGCCGTGGCGGGCCTGTCGTTCGGGCTGGGTTGGGTGTTTCTTGCCGGGATAGGGGCCGCCGCGCTGGCGGCGGGGCGCATATTCCTGCTCATCCGCACGCGTGAGCGCGCGGCCTGCTGGCAGGCTTTCCTTTTCAATAACTGGGTGGGTGCGTCGGTTTTCGCCGGGATCGCACTGGATTATCTCGTGCGTGCTTGAGGGGTAGGGCTTGGGCATGGATTTCATGAGTGCCCTGCGGGCTGCTTGGCGGGAACGCGACAGCCTGCTCTGTGTGGGGCTGGATCCTGACCCGGCGCGGTTGCCGCCATCGCTGGCAGGTAAGCCATGCGCCATTTTCGAATTTTGCTGCGCTATCGTGGATGTCACGGCCGACTTGGTTTGCGCGTTCAAGCCGCAGATTGCTTATTTCGCGGCCTGCCGCGCCGAAGACCAACTCGAAGCCCTGATCGAACACATCCATGCGCAGCATCCAGGCATTCCAGTCATCCTGGACGCGAAGCGCGGGGATATCGGCAGCACGGCTGGCCGCTATGCGGAAGAAGCCTTCGCACGTTACCGGGCGGACGCGGTCACGGTGAACCCTTACATGGGGCGGGATTCCGTGGAGCCTTATCTGGCATGGGAGAGCAAAGGGGTGATCTTGCTGTGCCGCACGTCGAACCCCGGCGGCGCCGATTTGCAGGGTCTCGCCCTCGGCGACGGAGAAAAGCTCTACGAGCGCGTCGCCCGGCTCGTTTCCAGTTCCTGGAACGCGAGCGGGAATTGTGCGTTGGTGGTGGGGGCGACGTTCCCGGAGGAATTGGCTCGCGTGCGTGCGCTGGTGGGGGACATGCCATTGCTCGTGCCGGGTATCGGTGCGCAGGGCGGGGACATTGCGGCTACGGTATCTGCCGGACAGACGAAGGACGGTTTGGGGTTGATACTCAATTCGTCGCGCGCCATCCTTTATGCGGGCGAGAGAAAGTATTGGGACGGGGATTTCGCCACTGCTGCGCGTCAGGCGGCACTTGATGCCTGTGCCGCGATCAATGCTTGCCGGGTCTCACCCAGGTTATCAATGCTCAAGGAATGAGGAGCCTATCCTCGACCGGCGCAGCGCGCTGCTGCTGGTTGCGCGGTGATGCGCCGCGCGAAGGGATTCCGAACAGGGAACTGAACCAGTCGCTGGGCTCTTCTTCTTCCTTGGGTGGGAGTCGCAGTGCCGGGGGCTGGTTTTCAGCGTAGTAAACATCTTCGCGGCGCCCGTCCTGCACTTTGGCAGTGGCAATGCCTGGCGGGCGGGGGAGGAAGGTTTCAGGCTTACCGGCCAGCGCAGTGCGCATGTAGTCGATCCAGATCGGTAGCGCCGCAGTCCCACCGGTTTCTCCCTTGCCGAGATTGTGCGGGATGGGGAAACCAATCCAGGAAATGGCGACGATTTCGGGATTGTAGCCACAGAACCAGGCGTCGACGAAATCATTGGTGGTTCCAGTCTTGCCAGCAAGGTCGTTGCGGTTGAGGCTGCGGGCACGGGCTCCCGTGCCCCGGCGCACGACATCCTGGAGCAAGGAAGTCATTACCCAGGCGTTGCGCGCATCGATCACCCTTGAGGCGTTCTTTTCGGCCACAAACGGAGTGGGGCGGGCAATCAGTTTATCGTTGTTGTCCCGGATTTCCTTGATGACGTAGGGGTTGATGCGGTAACCGCCATTGGCAAACACGGCGTAGGCGGTTGCCATTTCCCATGGCGTGACGGCTCCCGCGCCCAGAGCCATCGTCAGGTAAGGTGGATGGTGGGAGGCGTCAAAACCGAAGCGGGTGACGTACCGCTGCGCGTAGCTTGGGGTGATGTCTTCGAGTACGCGGATGGCTGGGATGTTTTTTGAATTCGCAAGGGCATCCCGCAAGGTAATGATGCCACTATATTTGTCGTCGTAGTTACGCGGCGTCCATTCCTGCGCGGAGATGCTGCCTGCCGGATAGGACAAGGGTTCATCCGCAATGAGCGTGCCGGGTGCGTAGCCTTTTTCCAAGCTGGCAGAATAGATGAAGGGTTTGAAGCTGGAGCCGGGTTGGCGTTCAGCCTGTGTGGCGTTGTTAAATTTCCTGCGGCTGTAGTCGAAACCCCCTACCAAGGCGCGCACCGCACCGGTTTTCGAATCGATGGAAAGCAGGGCAGCCTCGACTTCCGGTAACTGGGTGATTTCCCAACCATGGTCGGTTTTGTGGATACGCACCAACGCGCCACGGTGCACCCGACGGGTCTGTGGGGCTTTTTCGCTCAATAGGGGGGCGGCGAAGCGCAATCCGTCGCCGCTGATGGAGAGTGTCTGGCCGTTGCGATAGACAGTGACTTCCTTCGGCGTGACAGTGAGCGCTACAGCGGCGAGCAGACCATCAAAGTCGCGTGCCTGGGCGATTTCCTTGTCCAACTCCTCCCCGCCCGATACGCTGGGTTGCAGGGTAAGCATTTTTTCCGGGCCGCGATAGCCATGGCGGCGGTCATAGTCCATGACCCCCTTGCGTAGTGCTTCGTAGGCGGCCTCTTGCTCGGCGCGAGTGATGGTAGTGATGATCTTGAGGCCGCTTTGGTAAGTGACATCTTCGCCGAACTGCTCAACAGCAAGTTGGCGCGCAATCTCGGCTATGTATTCGGCATGTATCGAAGTTTTGATGGTATCGGTATCCAGCGAGGTCCCACCAGAATTGATGCGCAGGGGTTCGTTCAGGGCTTGTTGGTACTGGGCTTCGGTGATGAACCCGGCTTCGAGCATGCGCCGCAAGACGTAGCGTTGCCGCTGCTGCGCCAGCGCAAAGTTAGTAACTGGGTTAGCTTTCGTAGGAGCCTGGGGCAACCCAGCAAGCATGGCGGTTTCGGCCAAAGTGACCTTGTCAAGCGGTTTGCCAAAGTAAATCTGGGCGGCGGACGAAAAACCATAAGCCCGACGCCCGAGGAATATCTGGTTGATGTACAGCTCCAGGATCTGATCCTTGCTGAGGTTATGTTCGATCTTCAGTGCAAGCAGGATCTCGTAAAGCTTGCGGTTATAGGATCTTTCCCGTGACAAGAAGAAATTTCGAGCCACCTGCATGGTGATGGTCGACGCACCCTGTCCACGCGAATTGGTGCGCAGGTTGTTGATGAGCGCACGTGCGAAGCCGACAAGATCGACCCCTTTGTGTTCATAGAAGTTTTGGTCTTCCGCTGCAAGCAACGCCTGCCTGAGATGGGCAGGGACATTTTGGATACTGACTACCGTTCGCCGTTCTTCGCCGAATTCGCTGATGAGCTGCCCGTCAGCAGTGTAGACGCGCATAGGGATGCGTGGCCGATAGTCGGTCAGGGCTTCGAGGGAGGGCAGGTTTGGCCAAGCCAGCAGGCAGATGACGGTCAGCGTGGCCAATCCGATTGCCGCCAAAGCCAATAACGCGGCGAGCGGATACAGAAGCCAGCGCATGGTATCTCCGTGTGAAATTGAACAGCCCACATTATATATGGGGGGGGAGGGGTTTATTCACAGTAGCCGGTGCCGTTACCGGAAAAGGCTAAGTTTAAAGGTTTCATCCGGATGTCTCCGGCGGTAAACCGAGAAAAATTTCTTTCTGTGAGGTATCAATGTCACTTAATTGTGGCATCGACGTGGAAAGTTCCCTGTGACGCTACTGAGGGTCCGCATAGAGTGGGTACGCGTCCTAAGAGCTCAGATGTTTGTTCAGATTGTTTCCTAACATAATAAAGAAAAAGGATTTTTGTGGTTGATATTTCTTTTTTTGGCACAAAACCGCGTCAGCTTGTCGGACTCGATATTTCGTCTTCGTCGGTCAAACTGCTGGAGCTGGCATCCGGCGACCAGGATACGCTGTGCGTGGAACGCTACGTGATCGAACCGTTTTCGGGCGAAGCCGTGGTAGACGGCAATATTGGGGATATTGGCGCCGCGACCGACGGCTTGCAGCGCGCGCTGCGGCGTTTCGGCCCTGGGGTCAAGAATGTCGCCATTGCCTTGCCAACTTCGGCGGTGTTTACCAAGAAGATCATCCTACCTGCTGGATTGCGCGAGTTGGACATGGAAATGCAGGTCGAGTCCGAGGCCACACGAGTCATCCCGTTCGCGCTTGACGAAGTCAATCTCGATTTTCAGGTCATTGGCCCGGCGGGTTCCCCAGACGAGGTGGAGGTGCTGGTTGCGGCTTCGCGCAAGGAGCAAATCGAAGACCGGGTCGGCGTGGCGGAAGGTTGCGGGCTGAAGGTGACTGTGGTCGATGTCGAATCCTTGGCGCTCGAAGCCGCTTTTGAACTGGTAGCCCAGCAGTTGCCGAATGCGGCTACCGGCAAGTTGGTGGCGCTAGTGGATATTGGTGCGGCAGTGATGAACTTCATGGTCTTGCGTGATGGGCAGAGAGTCTATTCGCGTGAGCAGTCGTTTGGCGGGCAACAGCTCACCAAGGATATTTCCCGTTATTACGGTATGAGCCTGGATGAAGCCGAAACTGCCAAGCGCTCGAATAATATGCCAAATGATTATGCAAAAGCGGTGTTGGAACCGTTCATGGAAAACCTGGCGCTCGAAATCTCACGCGCCATGCAGTTCTTCTTCACTTCCACGCAATACAACGAAGTCAATTACCTCGTGCTGGCCGGGGGCTGTGCAGCCATTCCCGGATTGGCGGATGCCGTTGGCAGGCGCACCCAAGTGAAAACCTGCATCGCCAATCCATTCGAGGCTATGACCGTGCCAACGAAGCTAGCCACCAAAAAACTGATGACCGACGCACCCACCATGATGGTGGCATGCGGATTGGCTCTGCGGAGGTTCGACGAATGATCCGGATCAACCTCCTTCCCCATCGTGAAGAGAAACGCAAGGAACGGCGCCAGCAGTTCTATGTAACAGCCGGATTGGTGTTTTCATTTGGGGTTGCGGTCTGGCTGCTGGTGCATATGGTCAGCGCCGGGGAACTCGACCGCCAGAATGAGCGGAATGTATTTTTCAAGAAGGAAATCGCCGCGCTCGATCATGAAATTGCAGCGATTAAGGATTTATGTGGACAGATAGACCGCCTGTTGGCTCGCAAGCAGGTGATCGAGACCTTGCAGAGCAACCGGGCCGAAACGGTGCACCTATTTAATGAACTGGCGGTGCGGATACCGTTAGGGGTTTTCCTGACCGCGGTGTCCCAGTCCGGCAACAAGATCAGCCTGAAAGGTTACGCACAATCCAACGCCCGCGTCTCCACCCTGATGAGTAGCCTGAACGAATCACAGTTCCTCGGTGGCTCGGAAGTGGTCAAAAGCGTGGCAGAACTGCTCAACAACCGGCGGATGTATAGCTTCGAGGTCAATGTCTATATCGAAAAACCCACTACGTCCGTCAATGGGGTGGCGACTCCTGCCGCGACGATACGAAAGGGCTAGGAAATGAAAGGCATCGACTTCCAACGTCTGCAAGACGATTTCCGGGACTTGAATTTCAATGATCCTGGTTCTTGGCCAGTAGCGCCAAGGGTTGCTGCCTATGTATTGACTTTGGCCGTAGTGATTGCACTGGGTTGGCTGTTTGATTGGTCGGATCAATGGGAGGAACTGGAGCAAAAACAGCAGGAGGAATTGCAGCTGCGCGAAAGTTGGGTGAACAAAAAGCGCCAGGCCGTCAATATTGACGAATACAAGCGCCAACTCGAAGAAATCAACCGCCAGTTCGAATCCTTCGTCCAACAGCTTCCGGATAAATCCGCGATGGGATCTCTGCTCTCGGACATCAACCAGGTTGGGGTCGCGCGCGGCTTGCAGTTCGACTTGTTCCAACCTGCCCGGGACGACATCCGGGAGTTCTATGCGGCGGTTCCGGTCGCGATTAGCGTAACCGGCAGCTACAACGACTTGGGGGAATTCGCCAGCGACATAGCCAGGATGCCGCGCATCGTCACGATCAAGAACATGGTGCTTACAGCAGCTCCGGCTCAGGCTGGCAGCAAGGGCAAGGATAAGGCTGCGGTCTACGATGGCCGCCTGAAGCTGGACGCGACGGCGGAAACCTATCGCTACCTTGATGAAGAAGAACTAAACAGGCAGCGGGGAGGTAAAAAATGAAAGATACGCACGTCGCAATGATGATCGTGTGCGTAATTTTGACGGCAGGCTGCGAAAACAACCAGGAAGACATTTTGAAATGGATGAACGAGCAGTCCATCGGCATGCACGGTGCGGTCAAACCCCTGCCAGAAGTCAAAATTTTTCCGCTCGTCGATTACATCGCCGTGGATGGCCTGGAGCCGTTCAATGTGACCCGTATCGAACCAGCCAAACCCGAAAAGCGCCGTGTGGACGACCCGCGCCTCAATCCTGACAGGCAGCGCGAACCGCTGGAAGCATATCCGCTGGAATCCCTGAAGATGGTCGGCGTGCTTGGAAAAGGCAAGTCAATCAATGCGCTTATACAAGCCGACAAAGTTCTCTATCGGGTACATGTCGGTAATTTCATGGGGCGTAATTATGGAAATATCATTTCTATAAATCAAGATTTTATTGAACTTCAAGAGCTTATCGAAGATTTGAATGAAGGTTGGATTGAGCGGATTACAACAATGAGGTTGCAAGAGAGGCAGGAGGTAGGGAGATGAAATTTAAAATCGGAATGTCATTACCAATACTGGCAATGGCGGGCTTATTCCTATTTGGGCTACCGGTTCAGGCTCAGGCCCAGGTTCGGGCCCAGACACAATACCCGGTTCAAGCACAGGCGGTCGCCGCTGCCAACCTCAATAGCATTGAAGCACTCAACGTAGCAGACAATGGCGGCACGATTTATGTACGCATAACTACGAAAATACCCCTAAAAGCGACGCCAGCCAGTTTTACCGTGGCCAACCCACCACGGATTGCGTTTGATTTTCCTGGCATGGCCAACGAACTCGGGCAGAGCGTGCGAAGTGTCGAGCGTGGTGATTTACGCAGTATCAACGTCGTCCAGGTCGACAACCGCACCCGCATGGTGTTCAACATGTCGAGGCTCCTGGCCTACGATGCCCGCGTGAACGGCAACACGCTGACCATCGCCCTATCCCAGGGAGGCAGCACGGCATCCGCACCGAAACCGGCCAGCACTGCCAGGGTATCCGTACCTACGCCTGCGCCTACGGTTAAACCGGTACAGGCTATGCCGATCCAGGCCCCATTGGGGCAAAGCATCAATGACATTAACTTCCGGCGTGGCGAACAGGGCGAGGGCAGGGTAGTCGTCCAGCTTTCCAGTGCTGACATCAATGTCGATGTGCGTCAGCAGGGCGGCAAACTGATCGTGAATTTCTTAAATGCGACATTGCCGGACAACCTCCACCGCCGGTCGGATGTCGTCGACTTTGGCACACCAGTGACGCAACTGCTTGCTGAACAGCAGGGCGAAAATGTCCGCCTGACTGTGACGCCTAACGGGATGTGGGAACACAACGCCTACCAAAGCCATGACCAGTTCGTGCTGGAAGTTAAGCGTGTCGCTGAGGATCCCAGCCGGCTCGTGCAAAGGGGAGGCGGGCGCGTCAAGTATGCGGGTGACAAACTTTCACTCAATTTCCAAAATATCGACGTGCGGTCGGTGTTGCAAGTGATCGCTGATTTCACTGACTTCAACATCGTCACTTCCGACTCAGTGCAGGGTAACCTTACCCTGCGGCTAAAGGATGTGCCTTGGGATCAGGCGTTGGACATCATCCTCCAGGCCAAAGGTCTGGATATGCGCAAGAACGGCAATGTGATCTGGATTGCCCCCGGCGAGGAACTTGCGGCGCGCGAAAAGATGATCAACGAGGCGCGCGCGCAGGTCGAAGAACTGGAACCGTTGCAAACCGAGAGCTTCCAGATCAACTACCATCGTGCCACGGAAGTCACCAGCTTCCTGCAAGCCAAGGGTCAGACCGTGCTATCCAAGCGTGGTAGCGTGGTGGTCGATGGCCGCAGCAATAAGGTTTTTGTGACCGATGTCGGTTCGCGCCTTGCCGATGTGCGCCGGGTCATCACCGAAATCGACGTTGCGCCGAGGCAAGTGCTGATTGAAGCCCGCATCGTCGAGGCCAGCAAGGGTTTCGCGCGTGACCTTGGCGTAAAGCTGGGTTTGGGTAGCAAGGGGGTGGCGAGTCTGGGTAATGGTGCGAAAATTGGTTTGGGTCACTCCAATTTTGCACAGAGAGAAATTGATGCGAATGGCAGGCCCACGGTGACAGAGGCCGGATCCGGCGACGCGTTCAACTCGGTTGGTTATTTCCCACGAGTAGATGGTGACGTTCCCGCCTGGAGCGGAAAGGATTTGAATGCGTTCGGATCGCTTGGCCTGACGCTCGTCAACAGTAAATTCACGCGCTTCCTGAATGTCGAGTTGCAGGCGCAGGAATCGGACGGCAAGGCACGCACCATTTCGAGCCCACGCGTGCTGACTGCCAACAACGTTGAAGCATTGATCGAACAGGGAACCGAGATTCCTTACCAAGAGGCAACAAGCTCCGGGGCGACGAGCACTTCGTTCAAGAAAGCGGTGCTTGCTCTCAAGGTCAAGCCGCAAATCACGCCGGATGGCCGCCTGCAACTTGCCATTCAAGTAAACAAGGATCGCCCGATTCCTGACATGTCGGGAGCCATTGGAAGGGAACCTCCGCTCGAAACCAAGAGAGTCAAGAGCGATGTACTGATCGACAACGGCGGGACCGTGGTAATCGGCGGTATCTACTCCGACGAAGAGATCAATAACGTGATCAAGGTCCCGCTGCTGGGCAATCTCCCCATCATCGGCGCTCTCTTCCGTTCAAGCAGTAAAACGAAGAATGAAACGGAATTGCTGATCTTTGTGACCCCGCGCATCGTCGATGAGGCTTTGACCCTGCGTTGAACCGTATCGGAGGATCCCCGGCCCAGGAAGCCGGGGTGGTTCAAACCTGATGCTTCCTGCTGCTATGATTGAAGGCGGTGTCCCTATGGGGCACCGCCTTCAATCATCTTTGCGACAAAACTGAAAGTGACTTGTTTGATCCTGATCGGCATGATGGGTGCTGGTAAAACGACGGTAGGGCGCGAACTGGCCAGACGGTTGAACCTGCGTTTTATTGACTGCGACCACGAACTCATCGCACGTACCGGCGTGTCGGTTCCAACCATCTTCGAGATCGAAGGTGAAGCTGGTTTCCGGCGGCGCGAATCGCAACTGCTCGCCGAACTGCTTGTCGAACAAGACATCGTTATCGCCACTGGCGGCGGTATCGTGCTCGACCCCGCTAACAACGCCCTGCTGTTGGGGCACGAGGGGGTTGTCATCTATCTCAATACGTCGCCGCAGATACTCTGGGAACGAACCCGGCGTGACCGCAACCGCCCGCTGCTTCAGGTTGAAAACCCGCGTGCGCGCATCGAAGAGTTGTATCACCAGCGCGACCCCCTGTACCGGGCAGTGGCCAACATCGTCGTCGATGGCGAACGCGGTTCTTGCATATCGATGGCCAACCGGATCGAAAGGGCATTGTCCGAACACGCAAACAGGAAAACCTTATGCACACCCTAAATGTTGATTTGGGCACACGCAGCTATCCCATCCACATCGGAACCGGCCTGATTGATCAGGCGGAACTCATCGACCCATACCTGCGCACGCGCAAGGCTGCGGTCGTGTCCAACGAAGTAGTTGGGCCGCTTTACCTCGAACGCCTGTGCGCGGGTCTTTCCCGCCTCGGTGTGGAAACCATCCCCATCATCTTGCCCGACGGTGAAGCGCACAAAGAGTGGCAGGCCCTTAACATGATTTTCGATGCCCTGCTGTGTGGGCGTTGCGAACGTTCCACTACCCTCATTGCCCTCGGCGGCGGCGTGGTAGGAGACATGGGCGGTTTCGCTGCTGCGTGCTACCAGCGGGGCATGCCTTTTATCCAGGTTCCGACTACGCTGCTCGCGCAGGTGGATTCCTCGGTAGGCGGTAAAACCGCGATCAACCACCCACAGGGCAAGAACATGATCGGAGCCTTCTACCAGCCGCGCCTGGTATTGGCCGACACCGCAACGCTCGAC
This sequence comes from Betaproteobacteria bacterium, assembly GCA_009781085.1. Lineage (GTDB taxonomy): Bacteria > Pseudomonadota > Gammaproteobacteria > Burkholderiales > Rhodocyclaceae > WRNU01. The sequence continues at coordinate 3,022 of WQYV01000013.1, read as the reverse complement.
ACGCTGCCGGAGCGGGAATTTTCGGCGGGGCTGGCTGAAGTTATCAAATACAGCCTGATCCGCGACGCCGGGTTTTTCGATTGGCTTGAAGAGAACATCGACGCCTTGCGTGTCCTGGATGCTGGGGCGCTTACCTGGGCCATCGAGCGTTCCTGCCGCAACAAAGCGGAAGTTGTCGTTGCCGATGAAACTGAACAGGGCGAACGGGTTTTGCTTAACCTTGGGCACACCTTCGGGCATGCCATCGAAACCGGCCTTGGCTATGGGCAATGGCTACATGGAGAAGCTGTGGCTGCTGGGACGATGATGGCAGCAGAACTCTCGCGCAGCCTTGGGTGGATCGGCGACAGGGATGTAACGCGCATCGAACGCCTGTTTGAGCGTGCCGGGTTGCCCACATACGGCCCGGCCCTGGGCGCATTGCGTTATCTGGAATTGATGACCCACGACAAGAAAACCGAAGCGGGTAAGCTGCGTTTCGTATTGTTGCGCAGCATCGGGCAGGCTGTAGTGAGGAGCGATGTTGAAATGAGCGATGTATGCGCGGCAATCGAAGCGCGTTGCCGGTAATTGGGTATGAAAGAAACCGCGCCTTACGCCGTTACCGAGCCCGTTTCCCGTGGACGGCAACATACCGAACTGCCACCGTGCGAGCGGGGCGAATTCCAGCGCGACCGCGACCGTATCATCCATTCGACCGCTTTTCGTCGGCTCGAATACAAAACGCAAGTTTTCGTCAACCACGAGGGTGACCATTTCCGTACCCGCCTGACCCACAGCCTGGAAGTGGCGCAACTGTCGCGTTCCATTGCCTGTGCGCTGAGACTCAACGAAGAACTAGTGGAAGCCGTCGCATTGGCGCATGACCTTGGACACACACCCTTCGGGCATGCCGGGCAGGACGAGTTGAACGCGTGCATGGAAGCGTTCGGTGGCTTTGAACACAACCTGCAATCATTACGCATTGTCGACGTGCTCGAAGAACGTTACGCGGCTTTCGATGGGCTCAACCTGATGTTCGAGACGCGGGAGGGCATCCTCAAGCATTGTTCCTTAGACAATGCCCGCGCCCTCGGTGAACTTGGACGGCGTTTCATCGAAGGGACCCGGCCTTCGCTCGAAGCGCAGGTTGTCAACCTCGCCGATGAAATGGCCTACAGCAACCACGATGTCGACGATGGCCTGCGCTCGGGGCTGCTTTCGTTCGAACAACTCGACACGGTGCCGATTTTCGCGCAGTGCCGCTGCGAGGCCGAAGCACGTTGGCCGGGTTTAGCGGAACGGCGGTTGGTACATGAAATTGTTCGCCGCATGGTCAACGTGCTGGCGCTCGACCTCATTGCCCAGACACGCGCCAACATCGCGCAATCGGGGGTGAAGGCGCCCGACGACGTGCGCGCAGCCCCGAGACTGGCGGAGTATTCCGAGGAAATGCGTTTGAGGTTGCGTGAGTTGAAAACCTTCCTGTCCGGCAACCTCTATCAGCATGAGCAGGTCTTACGCATGACCGGCAAGGTGCGGCGCATCATCGCCGACCTGTTCGCGGCCTACATGGACGACCCGGGCTTGCTGCCGCAGCAGCATCAGGTGCGCGCACAGTCAGGCGCCGACGCTGGCAAAGCGCGAACTATCGCGGACTACATTGCCGGAATGACCGACCGTTACGCGTTGAAAGAGCACCGGCGGCTGCACGGCAAAAGCGAAGCCAACGACCTGCGCACTAGCGATTTGCCGTAAACGCGTGCTACCCATGGGGTGGGGCCAAGCTGCCACGAAAATGTTGTTGTCAAGTATCCTTCAGCCAAATGAACCAAATTTATGGGGCTACCTATGGAAAACCGAACCATAACCGGTATCCCTGGCCTGCTGGCTGGCCATACGACAGACTTGGAGAACCGCACGGGGTGCACGGCTATCCTCTGCCCCCAAGGTTTTACCCCGGGCGTGGCTTTACCTGGGTTTGCTCCGGGCTCGCGGGAAACGGATCTGTTGCGGCCTGAATCCTCTGTGGATGCCGTGCACGGGATACTGTTCGCGGGAGGCAGCGCTTTCGGGCTGGCTGCAGCGGATGGGGTTATACGTTTCCTGCGCGAACGCGGCATAGGTTTTGCCATGCCTCATGCCGTCATCCCCCTTGTGCCAGGTGCCGTAATCTATGATTTGGACATGAACCGCAAGGCCGGGAGCCTGCCTGACGCCGCCATGGGCTATGCAGCGGCCGTGGCGGCGAGCGACGCCCCCTTGGCTGAGGGTGCGGTTGGTGCGGGTACGGGTGCTCGCTGTGGGCGGCTGTTCAGTATGGGCAACGGGCCGGACTACACGGAGAAATCGGGCTTGGGCAGCGCGCTGCTGGAATGGAAGGGTATCCAAGTGGCTGCCCTGGTGGTGGTCAACGCCTTAGGCAATATCCATGACCCCGTGAGCGGGGCGTTCCTGGCTGGTGGCCGGGATGCCACAGGCCGCCCATTTGGCCGGGATGCCATGCTTACCGCCGTGGCCGGTGAAAACCTGCCCCAGAGCAACACAGTGCTCACATTGGTGGCGACCAACGCCCCCCTGGACAAGGTTCAGGCTACGCGCTTGGCTCGTATGGCGGGAACTGGCCTTGCCCGCAGCATAGTGCCCGCGCACCTTGCCTATGACGGTGATATCGTTTTTGCCTTAGCTTCCAAGCAGCCGCTGCCGGTTGGGGTGGGAAACTGGACGGATAGCTTGCTTGGTACGCTGGGGGCGGAAGCAGTGGCCCTAGCCGCAGCCCGGTCATCCCATACATGTATCAGCCGCCACAAAGCTCCCTCAAAAAAACTGCTATTTGGTTCATCGTAGAACGGTTTGATGACGGCATTGAAACGAATGACCCGCCCGACGATGCCCGGCGGTTAAAATAAATATTGCCTCGCGTATTGAATATTCCGGCGCGGGTGGTAACATCCGTGTGGTTTTTCACGATACATGCCTTATTTCGGTTGCGCCCTGTCCAATAGCGTGATCCTGAAGCCGGGCCGATGGGAATGAGATATCT
>WQYV01000012.1 GCA_009781085.1 Betaproteobacteria bacterium | reverse complement strand
TAATTACGCAGCAAAAATTTCCGACGTCGCCGCTTTTTCTTTTACCCTAGGACAGCCATGAATGAAACCTGCTTGCAGTTCCAGCGAAATTCCATTCCTGGAATCTTGGGTTTCCGGTGTCTGCTGCCCATTTTGCCGATAGGGTGCGATATAACGTTTGTAGCGCGAAGGCTTGATGGCAGAAATATCCACAACGACCAGACCATCAACGCAGTGGTTAAATTCGGGATCGACGCCAAAATCCATAAACTGTACCCCACCGGGTTCGCAAAGCTCCGTATATTGCTTATATAGCGTGGGAATACTACACCCCATTTCACTCAAGGTGTTTTTTAGATAAGTCAAATCTTCCTGGTAATCGCGGTTAAATAACCAATCCGCCAACGGTGTAGAATAAGGGCGGCGAGAGGTTGCAACGGGCGTTTCTGGTGAAAAATGAGAGCGGTAGAAGGAAACCAGCAAATCCCGTGCTTTTTGGGGCATGGATCCTGAAATGGATACTGGTCCGAAAAGGTAACGGTATTGCGGATAACGCCCAAGATATGCGCCAATACCTAACCATAAATAATCCAACCCTCGCTTTCCCCAATATTTGGGTTGGATAAAACTACGTCCTAGTTCGACGCCCTGTTCTAAGATAGGGTTCATTTCTACGCCATAATGAAATAAGCTATAGCTATAGAGCCCCTCCAGATTTTTCTTTTCAACCAGGTTTGCGGTGGGAATAAAACGGTAAGCGCCGACGATCTCCAGCGCCTGAGGTTCCCACAGCAGCAGGTGATAATAATCTTGGTCATATTTGTCCAAATCGAGACGGCGCCCGCTCCCCTCACCGACTGCACGGAACGCGATTTCACGCAACCGTCCCAACTCCAACAGTATGGGTGAAGGTGCACCGCCCGTCTCGTTACGATAGAGATAGATCATTTTGCCATCGCTCATGCTGCCCAGCATTTCACAAGCCTCGACGGCAACCTTGAGCGTGGCACGGTTTTGCGGCAAGGCGATTGGCGCTTCGCCAGCCAGACAGCCTGCCTTACCTCGACCGATCAGATACACATGCCGACGAAATGTTTCCGCAGATAGCTTTGCATCCTGCGAGTAGGGTATTTGCTCGCCAATGCGGATTTGGAGGTGTTTCCCCCTTTGCTTGAACATCTCATTGACGAGCAAGTAGGTAGACAAAGGTTTGGCTAAGAGCGATGCCAGATAAAAGAAAGCGGAGTTCCTGCCATGCACGTAAATCGGCACGATAGGCGCTTCCACCTTTGCTGCCAGCCGCAAAAAACCGTTGCTCCACTGCCTGTCGCGCACGCCCGCAAAGCTCAAACGCGAAACTTCGCTGGCAGGGAAAACGATCAATGCGCCACCTTGTTTGAGATGCGCCTGTATAGCCTCGATCTGGCGGCGGTTGGCGCGCCCCTCGCCCATGTTATCCACCGAGACGAACAAATCCTGCAACGGCTTCAAGCTGGAAAGCAGCCGGTTGGCAACGATTTTTACGTCAGGGCGCACAAATGCGATAGTTTTCAAAAGCGCAAGACCATCCAGCGAGCCAATAGGATGGTTAGCGGCAAACACCACCGGCCCTTCGGCGGGGATGTTTTCCAGTTCCGCAGTGTCCGTTTCGCAACGTAGCTGAAAATAGGCCAGGATCTGTTCGACGCTGGGTATGCCACGCAGATAGGGGTATTTCTTGTCGAACTCAATAAATTCTTTTTCGTGCAACAGGATTTTAAGCATGGTTTCCAGCCATTTCCTGCGCCATCCGGAAAGACCGCTGGCGTATTCCTGCACAATCTCAGCAACGTTAATCAAGGATCATTCTCTACTGCAATAATGAAGAAAAAGCGCTAACGTAACATCGTTTTCCATGCTACCTTTCCTTTCCCCCTGGGAAGGGCTGTTATGGAACGGCCAAACAAGCAACATAGTCACCCTTTTATGTTACAGGAAAATGACACACCGCCGCCGCCTCTGCATCCCTGTCGTAGTAAATGATCCACATCGTTTACTTCTTCACTGCATCAGCAACTGCCCCACCCCGCTTAAGCCAATACTCACCAAGCGGTAGGCGCCATTTATGACGAATGGCTACACTTTCCTTTAAAACTAAAAGGCTAGGCTCTACTCTATACAGAACCCGGCCTGTGGAAGATTGTCAGCTTTCGAAGATCAGTCGTCGCCGCTGAAGGCGCTCAGCAAGTGCAGCAGACTCAGGAAAAGATTGTAGAGCGATACGTAGAGCGTGACGGTGGCCATGATGTAGTTGGTTTCTCCACCATTTACGATCGCGCTAGTCTGGTAAAGGATGACGCCCGAAGAAAGCAAGACGAAAGCCGCTGATACCGCCAGCGACAGCGTAGGCATATTGAAGAAAATCGCCGCCAACCCGGCGAGAAAAGCTACCAGCACACCCACGAAAAGAAACCCGCCTATGAAGGAGAAATCCTTGCGACTGATGAGCGCATAGGCGGAAAGCGCGAAAAAGATGACTCCGGTCGCACCCAGCGCCTGCATGACCAACTGGGAACCATTCGGTGTTTTGAGATAGAACGACAGGATCGGCCCCAGGGTCATGCCCAAGAAGCCGGTAAGCGCGAATACAAACACGATGCCTAGGCCGCTATTACGGAACTTGGTGGTCAGGAACAGCAACACAAAGTACCCGACTAGCGTAAATAGGCCGAAGTGCGGGATCTGTAAGGCCATCGACACGCCCGCCATCACGGCAGAAAAAACTAATGTCAGCGCTAGCAGGGTGTAGGTGTTACGGATGAGCCGGTTCGTTGTCAGCGTTCGAGCCTGCGAGCCGCCTAAAGTCTCGATATTTTCCATGTGGGAGTATCTCCTTGATCTAGGGATCAATCATATAGTTAGGTTCCGATTGTACCAATAATGCCGTATAGTGGAGCGCCGTATTTGGCAACCGCTATAAAATCGGCCTTGAACGATGAACTTGCCCCACCGAAACGGAGACCAAAAAGCGATACTTTGATCACTTTTGGAGGCGTTCCGGCACAACGTATGTCTCGTCGTCGCTATACGGACAGCTTCAAGACCCAGGCTGTTGCTCTGGCCGAGATAGTCAGTCGGGGTCAATGCGACCCGGCAATTCAATCCCGCCCAAGTCGGTACACCGCCACGCTGGCGAGGAAATTCGGGTCATCGACAATCACCTTGCCTTCGTCGAACGCCAACCGCTTGTGGATGGCGATACCGGACTGCGCGCACAGCGCCTCGAAATCTTCGATCGTGAAGAAGCGGACATTCGGCGTATCGAACCACTGGTGTGGCAGGCTTCTTGAGACCGGCATGCGGCCACCGAGGATGCTCTGGCGGTGCCGCCAGTAACCGAAGTTCGGAAAACTCACCACCGCCTCGTGCCCTACCCGCAACATCTCGGCGAGGATGCCCTGCGTGTTATGCATGGCCTGGAGCGACAAGCTCATGATGACATGATCGAAAAAACCGTCGTCGAAACCGGTCAACCCACGATCCATGTCTGCCTGGATCACGCTGATGCCATTCTTGACGCAGGCAAGGATTTTTTCCGGGTCGTTCTCCACCCCATAACCGCGCACTTGCCGCGTCTCGATCAGATGACGCAACAAACCCCCGTCCCCGCATCCGAGGTCGAGCACCTTCTCGCCGTGCCTGATCCATTGTGCGATTACATCGTAATCGTAACGATAGGCAGCCATCTTTACACCTCGATGCGGTCGAACCATGCCGCAAGCACAGCATGATATTGCGGGTCGTCGAGTAGGAATGAGTCGTGCCCAGCTGCGCAATCGATCTCGGCGTAAGTGACGTCACGTCCATTATGCGCCAGCGCATAGACGATCTCATGCGAACGATCTGGGGCAAAACGCCAATCCGTCGTAAACGCCACGACCAGGAAGCCCGCACGTGCCGGTGCTAGCGCCGCCGTCAAGTCGCCACCGTGCGCAAAAGCGGGATCGTAATAATCGAGCGCCTTGGTTGTCAGCAGATACGTGTTAGCGTCGAATTGCCGCGAAAACCTGTTTCCCTGATGGCGCAGATAAGACTCGATCTCAAACTCAACATCGTAGCTGTACACCGTTTTGCCGTGGCGCAAGTTGCGGCCAAATTTCTCGCCCATTGCGTCATCGGAGAGATAAGTGATATGTCCCACCATCCGAGCCAGCCGCAAGCCGCGTTCCGGCAGCGTGCCATGTTTGTAGAAGTGGCCGCCATGGAAATCGGGGTCTGTCAGGATGGCCTGGCGCGCCACCTCATTGAACGCGATATTTTGCGCGCTGAGTTTGGCCGCAGAGGCGATAACTGCCGCGTGACGCACCCGTTCCGGGTATTGTAGGGACCACGAAAGCGCCTGCATCCCTCCCAAGCTGCCGCCGATGACTGCCGCAAAACTCTCGATGCCGAGTTTGTCCGCAAGCCGAGCCTGGGCATCCACCCAATCCTCGACCGTAACGAAAGGAAAATCGGCACCCCACGGATGCCCCGTGGCAGGATTGGCAGAACGCGGCCCGGTCGAACCGTGGCAGCCCCCCAAGTTATTGACCCCAATCACAAAAAACTTCCGGGTATCGAGCGGTTTGCCAAAACCAATCAGATTATCCCACCAGCCGGAATTCTCTTCTTCATCGGCATAGCGGCCTGCCACATGATGCGATCCCGACAGCGCATGGCACACCAGCACGGCATTGCTGTGTGCGGCGTTGAGCGTACCGTAAGTTTCAAAAACAAGTTCGTAACCGTCCAGGCGGGCGCCGCTACGCAACGGCAGCCCTTCTTCAAAGCGAGCCGTTTTCGGGGCGACGATGCCGACGGATCGGCAAGTGGATTGTGGTTCGGTCATGTGTGTCTGTATAAGAACGAAAAACCCGGCTACGCGACAGCGTGCCGGAGCCTCTTCCCGCACGATCCCGCGTGCGGGCGTCTATTCTGCCTGACTGCACCGAGGCTGCGGAAAAAAATATGACCTCCTTCAAGGAAGAAGAGGTTCTTTTGCCAGAAGAAAGAGTTACTAAATGCACCTGTTCATCTATAATGACGCACCAGTCGGAAGACAAAACACAAGCTTTAGCATATTCACTGTTCATTACACTTACCTGGAGAATTCTCATGTTTCATTTATTTGCTGTTGGTGCCCAAAGACTAGCTGCTTTCCTGGGAGTGCTTTTCGCTTCCGTCCTGCTTGCCGCCTGTTCGCCTCAATCGCCGGAGAGCGTTGCCGAAAGCTACATAAAGGCTGTTGCCAATAACCGTGTCGACGAAGCCATTGGGTATTTCGCGCTGGGAGATGTAAAAGAAAACGACTTGACGGCGGTAAAAGGAAAAATTCAGATGATTGTCGGGGGACAGTATTCCAAGATACAAGAATCTGGTGGCTTAGATTCGGTTTCAACCTCTCTTATCGACAAAAAAGACAACCAAGCCCGTGTCAAAGCAGAGATAAAATACAAGAATGACAAAATAGATAATCAGACATTTAACCTAATCCAGGAATCTGGTAAATGGAAGATCGCAATAAAAGGATTTTAAATATTTTCCGCTTGTCCACATTACTGCACCGTTTTACCGTCTCCGCATTGCCAGCCTGGCTGTTTTGCCTTGCGCTGGCAGCGGCGGTATCAGTGTTCGCCATGCGCAGCACACCCGTGCCCGCCATTGTTTTGCCTACCGAAATTTCCTCCCAACTTGAGGCGGGCGACCTGATTTTCCGCATCGGGGACGGTTGGCAAAGCGAAGCCGTGCGCGGCATGGCGAGTAGGCAGCAGCGGAGCGACCCGTATAGCCATGTAGGCATGTTGGTCGGCTCGCCGGGGCATTGGCAGGTTGTGCATGCTGTGCCTTCGGAAATGCCAGGCAGGACGGACGCGGTTGTGCGTGATGACCTAGGTTTTTTCCTTTCCCCTGAACGTGCACGTGGCGTTGCCATTTACCGTGTTGCCGCCGTTGCCGCACCACGCGCCGCTGCCGTGGAATATGCCTTGCAACGGTTAGGGACACCGTTCCGCATCGTCGAGAACGACCACGAAGGGCAATACTGCACGACCCTGGTCTGGGCTGCGTGGCAACACGCTGGCGTCGATCTCGGTGCACGCTTTGAACACCTGGAAGTCCCCTTCTCCTCCTCAGGAGATTACCTGCTGCCGCACAGCCTACGCACTGCACCGGGTTTACAGTTGGTGTTTGAACACAGACCGCCAGCAGCAGCCTTCAGCACTCATAACAGGGTAACCCAAATGCTGGCGAAATATCAGTAAAAAAAGCGCACTAAGTGTGTTTCGTGTAAAAATTCGGGTTGTTTTTTTATGAGGCATCGGAAAATAGTGACAGAAAACCCAGGTTGTTTATAATTGTGCATTAACCGAAAGACGAAGTAACCACTTGCTAGAGAGAATTCTCATGTTTCATTTATTTGCTGTTGACATCCGTAAGTTCTTTACTATCTTGGGGGTGTTTTTTGCCTTCACTCTAGTTTCCGCCTGTTCATCCCAAGAACAGAAAAGCGTTGTCAAGAATTATATAAATGCCGCTGCCAATAATCGTGTTGAGGAGGTTATTGAGTATTTTGCACTGAAAAATAAAAATGAAAATGATTCAATCCCGTTAAAAGAAAAGCAACTGGCACGTATTGATCATCTATATACTATCATACAGAAAAATAAGGGGTTAAAGTCTTTCTCGACAGATCTTTACAACAAGAATGATGAAACTGCTTATGCCAGTGTAAACATGAATTTCACGAACGGGAAAACCGAAAAAATAATAATAAACTTAATTAATGAATCAGGTAAATGGAAAATCACCCCATTCCAAGAATCTACTGAAATTGAAGTTGAAAACTATATACGGGCTGTTGCTGATAGTCGCATTAAAGATGCTTTTGCATTTTTCCCAATCGACAATAGCAGAGAGGAAGAATTAGTAAGAATGACACAAAATAATTTTCAAAAAAAATCGTCAGAAAGCAGGATATCGGCAAAAGAAGTGTTTTCGTCTATAGTTGAGGAGGCAAACGTGGCATTACAAGTGAGAGCAATGGCCAAAATATTTATCGAAAACCTAGCTTCCTCGATACAAGAAAATGGTGGCCTAGATTCAATTTCAACAACTACCAATGACACAACCTATGGCGACAAAGCTCTTGTGGAAGCATATATAAAATACAAAAATGGAGTATTGGAAAAAAGGCGATTTCAACTAATCAATGTTTATCGTTGGAAGTGGAAGATAATACTTGATAAAACGTCAGATAAACTATTAAAAGAGCCAATCACTATGGATCAGTATATGATATTAGACTGATGCTTTCAGGTTGATCAAATCTAGAGCATTTTTAATTAAACCTACACATCACTGAATTGCTTCGCTCCGCTTGAAATGACAAAAACTGACCCTTTCGTTCCGTCATTGCGAGGAGCGTAGCGAAGAAACAATTCGACCCGGTGCAGCCAAAACCATGTATAGGTCAAGCCCGCAAAAGAGCTGAATCCATAGCCTGCCCTATCGTCGGATAGTCAAAAACAAACCCAGCATCAATGATCTTTTCTGCCGAAATTTTATTACCTGTTAACAGAAGGGAAGACATTTCCCCCAGAACAAGCTTGACCAAACAAGAAGGGATATTGGGCATGAAAAAAGGTTTTTTCATGCATCGTGCTATGTTTCTGTTTACTTCATCCATTGTGATGACTTCAGGAGAAACAGCGTTATAAACCCCATTCATATCATGCTGTTGAATTGAAAAATGGATCATCTTACAGAGATCATCAATATGAATCCAAGGAAAATAAGAATTTCCTGAACCTAAATTGGCTCCCAATCCATATTTTATAGGCATTTTCAGTTTAAGCAGTGCACCTCCATTGTCGGACAAAACCACGCCAAACCGGAAGATCAAAATTCGCTGGCTAATGGATAAATATTCACACGCTACGCCTTCCCATTTTCCGCAAAGTTTCGCTAAAAAATCTGTTCCTATCCCGTCTTCTTCAGTAAAAATTTTATCCGTAGGAACATTTCCGTAATATCCCACCCCAGAGGCAGAAATATAGGCTTTCAGGGAGTGATTATTTTCCTTGAGTTTGGAAAGCAAAAGCTGAGAAGAATTTACCCTGCTTGAAAAAATCTCCTGCTTTCTTTTTTCTGTCCATCTTTTTTCTCCTACATTGGTGCCTGCCAAGTGCAAAACATAATCAACCCCTTCCAAAGCTTTTTCGTCCACATACTCCTTTTCGATGTCCCATTCATACTCATTTTTGCCGAATTTTTTTCTGGTCAGAAATCTTAAAGCATATCCTTCGGAATATTTTTCTGCAAATTTCCGCGCAACCAAACCGTTGGCTCCGGTAATCAAAATGGTTTCTTTCATCGTAAAATCGGCTCCAAATAAAAACCCCGGCTTCCAGGCCGGGGTTTAGGCGGTCACCCTCCTGAAAGAGGAAAGCTCCCTTCCAATTACATTGGTTCGCCCCTCAGCGCACGCAAGTGCCAGTCGAACGCTTCACCCAACAGATGCGGGGTATGCAGGCTGTTTGCGCTCTTTTCGGCACGTGCGAGGTAATCTTTCAGCGCAGGGCGGAATTTGGGGTCAGCACATTTTTCGATCACCAGTTTGGCACGCTGGCGCGGCGCAAGGCCACGCATGTCTGCCAGCCCGTGTTCGGTGACAAGCACCTGCACATCATGTTCGGTGTGGTCGACGTGCGAAACCATTGGCACGATGCAGGAAAGTGCACCGTTCTTGGCGAGCGACGGGGTCATGAAGATCGAGAGATAGGCATTGCGCGTAAAGTCGCCGGAGCCACCCAGCCCGTTCATCATCTTTGAGCCAAGAACGTGGGTGGAATTGACATTGCCGTAAATGTCGGCTTCGAGCATGCCGTTCATCGTGATGATGCCAAACCTGCGGATGACTTCGGGGCTGTTGCTGATCTCTTGCGGCCGCAGGATAATGCGTTTGCGGTAGATGTCGAGATTGGCATTGAAATCGGCCAGTGCTTCCTTGGAGAGCGATACGGCAGTGGCCGAGGCGCAGACCAGTTTCCCAGAACGGATCATGTCAAGCATGCCGTCCTGCAAGACTTCAGTGTAGGCTGCAAGGTTTTCATAAGGACCGTCATTCAGACCCGCCATTACCGCATTGGCGACGTTGCCCACGCCCGATTGCAACGGCAGCAGGTTCGCCGGGATGCGGCCTTTATCGACTGCGTACTGGAGGAAATCAAGGATGTGGCCAGCGATGAGGCGCGAGTTTTCGTCCGGAGCGGAAAACTGGGTGTCGCGGTCGGGACAATCGGTTTCGACCACGGCTACGACTTTGGACAAATCGACCTTCATGTAAGGATCCCCAATGCGATCTCCGGGCTGGATGATCGGGAGGGGTCGGCGATGCGGCGGCAGGGGGACGTTAAAGATGTCGTGCATACCTTCGAGTTTGGCATTCAGGCCGGAATTGACTTCGAGAATCACCCGGTCGGCCAGATCTAGCCAAGTCGGGTTGTTGCCCACGGAGGTCGACGGAACCAACCGCCCGTCTTCAAGTATGGCAACGATTTCAATCAAGGCAACATCAAGCTTACCGTAATGCCCCCAGGCTGCGTTTTGTGCCACTTCTGAGAGATGCACATCCATGTACCAGGTATCACCGCTGTCGATCCGTTTGCGGCATTCCGGGTCGGACTGGTAGGGCAAGCGCATGGAAACGCCATTCACCTTGAAAAGCGCGCCATCGAGTTCGGGTGCAGTGGATGCCCCTGTCAAAAGGCCAACTCGAAACGTCTCCCCGCGCTCGGAAGCAGCGGCAATCCGCCGGGCGAGCGCTTGCGGAACCTCCTTGGGATGACCCGAACCGGTAAAACCGCTCACACCGATGTTATCGCCGGGATTGATGAGGGTAGCGGCTTCGTCCGCCGACATGATTTTGCCGCGCAAAGCGGCGTTATAGATACGGGATTCGCTCATTTGTGTCCTCGCCAAGGGGAAAAACGTAGGAACTTCTAAGTTTGAAAGAGTGTTCGTCAAGCGTCAACGGCAATGATAGTAGGGTCTCTCGATTTGCCCTGTTTTTCAACCCAGAAACCAGAATTGCGTTTGGCCTACGCCCCTATCCCCGAACGGCAAATGCGAGCCGGTTTGGTTTTTCCCTTAAAAAATCATGCGACAGCAGCTTCGACAGCAGCAGCAATTTCGCGTGCAAGGCTGTCAACCAGTACCCCGTCGCGGCCTTCGACCATCACCCGGAGCAATGGCTCGGTTCCCGAAGGACGCAATAGCATCCTGCCATCGTCGCCAAGTGCCGTCTCGGCTCGCGCACATGCAGCAGAGATGCCTGCGTTGTCCTGCCAATCGAAACCTGGTTCCATGCGGACGTTGACCAACCGTTGCGGGTAGAAGACGAGATCGGCACAGGCTTGCGCCAGCGTCTGCCCGTGCACGCGTAGCGCTGCTAGCACTTGCAGGGCGGAGATGATGCCGTCGCCTGTCGTATGACAATCCAGGCAGATAATGTGGCCCGAGCTCTCACCGCCAATGCGCCAGCCTTTTTCGTGCAACATTTCGAGCACGTAACGGTCGCCCACCTTGGCGCGGGTAAACGACAAGCCAAGCCTGGCAATCGCGTGCTCCAGGCCAAGGTTGCTCATCAGCGTGCCGACCACCCCGCCAATCGCCTCAATGTCCCGTTCCCGCTCCTTGCGTGCTGTCGCGATGACGTAGAGTAGCTTGTCGCCATCGAAAATCTCACCCTGGCGATCGATCATGATGAGACGGTCGCCATCGCCATCAAGCGCAATACCAATATCGGCAGCTTGCGCAAGCACAGCCTGGCGCAAGCATTCGGGGCGTGTCGCACCCACGCCGTCGTTGATGTTGAAGCCATCGGGTGCAATCCCCACAGAGACCACTTCTGCGCCTAATTCATGAAACACCTTCGGCGCGATGTGGTAGGTTGCGCCATGGGCACAGTCGACCGCAATTTTCAGGCCGCGCAGGTCGAACTCATTTGGAAAAGTGCTTTTGCAGAATTCGATGTAGCGTCCAGCAGCATCGTCGATCCGCCTCGCACGCCCCAGGTGTGCAGCTTCCACGCAGCCCATGCCGTCCATCAACCGGGTCTCAATCTCGGCTTCCACGGTATCAGGCAGTTTGACTCCGCCCGCAGAAAAGAATTTGATACCGTTATCGTAGAAAGGATTGTGCGAAGCGGAGAGCACGACCCCAGCCTGTAAACGCAGGGCGCGGGTCAGATATGCCACAGCAGGGGTCGGGATCGGCCCGGCGAGCATCACGTCCACCCCGGCGGAGGCAAACCCAGCTTCCAGTGCGGCCTCCAACATGTAACCGGAAATGCGGGTATCCTTGCCAATCAGGACTGCTGGACGTTCGCCTGGGGGCAGTTCATGGCGCTCCACCAACGACACCCCAGCGGCGTAGCCAAGACGCATCACGAATTCGGGCGTGATCGGCTCTTCCCCCACGCGTCCACGCACACCATCCGTGCCAAAATACTTGCGCATTTCCATTCTGCCAATTCCTCGCCATCATCTTTATCGATCAGGCGGCCCCTACGCAGGCTCGCCAAATTTTTAGGGCTTCGACAGTAGCAGCCACATCGTGCACCCGGACGATGCGTGCACCACGTTCCACAGCCAGCACTGCGGCGGTAACGCTGGCAATGAGCCGGTTTTTCACCGCCGCGCCGGTAATGGCACCGAGCATGGATTTGCGCGATAGCCCCGCTAACACCGGCAAGCCATCAACTGTGAAATGTCCAAAATGTTTGAGCATACTGAAATTGTGCGCCACATCCTTGCCAAAACCGAAACCAGGGTCGAGCACAATGCGCGCGCGTGTCACTCCTGCCGCCGTAAGCGCCCGTACCCGCGTGTCGAGAAACCCGGCCACTTCGGCAACCACGTCATCATAGTGCGGCGCTTGCTGCATCGTACTTGGAACGCCCTGCATGTGCATCACGCAAAGCCCGCAGGCACCCTCAGCTACCGCCTCTACCGCGCCGGGGACGGTAAAACCAGCGATGTCGTTGACCATATCTGCTCCCGCCGCCAGTGCCGCCCGCATCACAGCAGGTTTCATGGTGTCGACGGAAAGCGGCATGCCGAGCGGCCGCAATGCTTCCACTGCCGCCACGATGCGTTCGGTTTCCTGCTTCTCGAGCACGGGCACGCTGCCAGGACGGGTCGATTCCGCCCCGAGGTCGAGTATGTCCGCACCTTCTTCCAATGCCTGCTTCGCCCGGCGCAAGGTCGCCTTAAGATCGCCCTTCAAACCGTCGCCAGAAAAAGAACCATCGGCCAAGTTGATGACTGCCATGACGTGCGGCACGGAGAGGTCGAGTTCAAAGCGGCCGCAAACGAATGGTGGCATGGTCTGATGTCAGAAGAAAACGCCTGCTGGAGGACGTTTTTCCTCAAAATGCCTGGAAATCAACCCGCTGGCGCAGGCGTGGGTGCAGCCCCGTCGGTGCTGACATCATTATCGGACTTCGGCGCAGGTTCGGACGCAGGCTTGGGCGGGCGCGGTGGGCGCCCGGACATGATGTCGTCGATCTGCCCGGCGTCGATGGTCTCCCATTCCAGCAGGGTCGCCGTCATCGTTTCGACCTTGTCGCGGTTATCCTCCAGGATCTTCCGCGCCAGCGCGTATTGCTCGTCGATGATGCGCCGAACCTCGGAGTCGACCTTCTGCATAGTCGCTTCCGAAACGTTGCGGTGCGTCGTCACCTGCCGACCCAAGAAAATTTCGCTTTCTTCCTCGCCATAAACCATCGGCCCGAGCGAATCAGACATGCCCCATTGCGTCACCATGCGCCGCGCCAGGTCGGTTGCGCGCTGGAAGTCGTTCGATGCGCCAGTGGTCATCTGATCCATGAACAGTTCTTCGGCAATGCGCCCACCAAACAGCACCGCAATGGCTTGCAGCAGGCGTACCCGATCCTGGCTGTAGCGATCCTCGGTTGGCAGTTGCATGGTCACGCCCAGTGCCCGCCCGCGCGGGATGATAGTGACCTTGTGCACCGGGTCGGTCTTGTCGAGCATGCGCGCCACCACGGCATGCCCGGACTCGTGATAGGCCGTGTTGCGGCGCTCTTCTTCCGGCATCACCGCAGAACGGCGCTCCGCACCCATCATAATCTTGTCCTTGGCGCGCTCGAAGTCGTCCATATCCACCAGACGCTTGTTGGCGCGTGCGGCAAAAAGCGCCGCTTCATTGACCAGATTGGCAAGGTCGGCTCCAGCAAAGCCAGGCGTACCGCGCGCCAGCACCTGTGCGTCAACGTCAGGCGCGATGGGCACCTTACGCATATGAACCTTGAGAATCTGCTCACGACCCCGAATATCGGGCAGCGCCACGACCACCTGACGGTCAAAACGTCCGGGACGCAGCAACGCGGGATCGAGCACATCAGGCCGGTTGGTGGCGGCAATGACGATTACGCCCGTCTGACCCTCAAAGCCGTCCATCTCCACCAGCAACTGGTTGAGCGTCTGTTCGCGTTCGTCGTTGCCCCCGCCCAAACCTGCGCCGCGTTGGCGGCCCACAGCGTCGATTTCATCGATGAACACAATGCAGGGAGCATGCTTCTTGGCCTGCTCGAACATATCGCGCACCCGCGCCGCACCCACCCCAACGAACATCTCAACAAAATCCGAACCGGAAATACTGAAAAACGGCACCTTGGCCTCTCCCGCGATGGCCTTGGCAAGCAGTGTCTTGCCCGTGCCAGGGGAACCCACCATCAACACGCCCTTGGGGATGCGCCCGCCGAGTTTCTGAAACTTGGAAGGGTCGCGCAAGAATTCGACGAGTTCGCCGACTTCCTCCTTGGCTTCGTCGCAACCAGCAACATCGACGAAGGAGACAGAATTGGCACTTTCGTCGATCATCCGCGCCTTGCTCTTGCCGAATGAAAATGCGCCGCCCTTGCCGCCACCCTGCATCTGACGCATGAAGAAAATCCACACGCCAATGAGCAGCAGCATCGGGAACCACGACACGAACAGGCTGGTGAGGAACGACTCGTCCTTCGGCTCTACCGCCTTCACTGTCACTCCGTAGCGCATCAGGTCGCTCACCATCCAGAAGTCCAGAAGGCCGGGCGTATAGATTGTGATTGAATGGCCATCCTTCGTCGTCGCTTTCAACACACGATTATTATCGACGAGCACCGAAGCAATTCGCCCGTTTTTAGCCTCATCCATGAAAACAGAATAATCCATCGACGCCGAGGACGTCTGGTAAGGATTGAACTGATTAAACATGGCAACCAATACGGCGCCGATCACGACCCATATTGCGAGATTCTTAAAAAAATTGTTCAACGTCCTCTACCCCGAAAGCCCGCAAAAAAAACGAGCGCATAAAATAGTTGGTGGGAAAGTTTGATTCTAATGGCGATTCTCCCGTCCGGCAAACCGATACTCATATTGCTTCATTTACGCCAGCCAGTACGCGGCATTTACCACATAGCGTGAATATCAGCCGCGCAGTCCCTCGCAAAGCAGATAGACTTCCGCACTACGGTCACGCGATGCCTTGGGCTTACGCACCCGTACCGCTTGGAAACAACGTTCCGTCTCCCCACGAAAATCCATGAAACCTTCCCCTTGGAACACCTTGACCAAGAAGCTACCATCAGGCCGAAGATGATTGACAGCAAAATCCAGTGCCAGTTCGCAGAGCATGATCGAACGCGCCTGATCCGCCGCTACTACGCCCGATATATTGGGTGCCATATCCGAAAGTACAAGGTCGACCCGCTGCCCTTTCAGCCGGCGTACGAGTTCGGCGAGTACGGCCTCATCGGAAAAATCGCCTTGCAAGAAGTCCACACCGGCAACAGGAGCCATCGGCAGCAGGTCGAGCGCCAACACCCGCCCATCAGGGTAATGCCCGGCAACCACCTGACACCACGACCCTGGCGCTGCCCCAAGGTCAACCACCACCGCGCCGGGGCGCAACAGGTGGTCGCGCTCGTTGATCTCTATCAGCTTGTAAGCAGCCCGCGTGCGGTAGCCCTCGGCATTGGCGCGCCGGACGTAAGGGTCGGTCAGATGCTCATGTACCCATGCTTTGCTGGTCTTGCTTCGTTTCATACGAGTTAGAATCCCATCCCTTACCGAGATAAAATACAAAATGCCTAAAATCGAACTCACACCCTCCGCACGACAAGAACTGCGCGCCCGCGCCCACGCTTTGCATCCCGTCGTCATCGTCGCGGCCAGCGGACTCACCCCTGGCGTACTCACCGAACTAGAGCGTTCGCTGCAAGCGCACGAACTCATCAAGGTGCGCGTTCAGGACGTAGAACGCGAAGAGCGCGAAGCGCTGCTCGCCGACATTTGCGACAGGCTCGATGCCGCGCCTGTTCAACGTATCGGCAATATTCTCGTCATCTGGCGACCCAAACGCGAGGAAAAAGCGCCGGAAAAGAAAGCGCCCCCACCCCCAAATCCTGCCACCGCCAAATCTGCCGCGGCCTTCGCCGCTACCGCTCGCCGTACCGCGCTCACAAAAGCCGCAACGGAACAGAAACGCGGCAATAGCCGGTGCTGGAACCTTTTACAGAACCAGCCCTCACGTTCACGCCCATCTCCGCGCGGTGGGCGGTAAGGATACGCGATTCTTGGCTAACCTGCCCCGGAAACGGCTGGCTGGTTCCTTCTCCCGTGCTTCACCACCCACTTTGCTGCCGCAGAGAGTGTCCCGGCCCTTTCCCACTCCCCGATGATTTCCTCCGCCTTTTCCGGCGCTTCCCTGTACAGGTCGTTGAGATTGTTCCCCACGCTCTTTTGCACAAACCGCGAGGGGTCGTCTTTCAGGTTGCCCAGAACCGCCTTGAAATCATCGAACCGTTCCAGCGCAACGGTCAGTTTTTTTGCCCAGGGCAGGCGGATGCGCATCCCTTCGCTGGACAACCGCCGGACATGGACGTTTTCGTCCAGGCTCCAGACACGCATCACCGCCATCATTTCTCCGGGAAAGGCCACGAGCAGCGGTCGGACGGCAAATTCGCCGGTGTGGCGCTTGGTGAGCTCGCGGATGAAGGCGGTTGACGCCGCGAAATCTTCCGTGGCGTGCCGTTCCACGTAACGCGCCACGGGGAAGAGCCACCAGCCTTGCGTAAACATGCCGGTTTCCGTCTGCAATTCAGGGCCAAGCAGTAGATGCAGCGTATGGATATGTTGCGCGTAAGGACCCGGCAGGCTGCGTTCAAGCGCCAGCGTGAAGAGGTCGAGCCGGGCGGAAAACGCCTTGCCTTCAAACTGGCCGATGAGCGTTTCCATGAAATGCCTGCGCGAAAACCCCGGCAAAACCGCCTCGATCCGGGCAGCAAGCATGTCCACGTAAGCGTCGTCGTAGTGATCCCTGATTTTTTGTGTCATCGCGTTTCTTGCCGGACGATCATTGAGACGGGGGTTATTTTTATTTCTCTCCACCCCACGCTCAACCCCCCGCGCCCACCATCCCAGTCACGCGGATCGTGCGCGATTCCGGCACTTCGCTGTTGGCGATGACCCGCAGCCCAGGCACGGCGCGGCGCAGGAACCTCGATAGCAGCAACCGCAGTTGCGCGGGCACGAGCAATACTGGCGGCAGGCCGATTTCTTCCTGGCGCTGGGCAAGTTGGGCGGTCTGGCGCAACAGGGTATCAGCCAGCCCCGGTTCAATGACTCCTTCGCCCCCGCCCATCGCTTGCATCAGGATGCGTTCGAGCCCCGGTTCGAGCGCCATGACCTGCATCTCAATACTGCCAGGGAACAGCGCCTGGATGATGGCGCGCCCAAGCGCCTCGCGTACCCGCGAGGTGAGTTCGGCGGCATCCTGCGTGCGCGGAGCGTATTCGGCTAGCACTTCGATGATGGTGCGCATGTCGCGGATGTTGACTTCCTCGGCTAGCAGGTTTTGCAGCACCCGCTGCACGGTGGAAACCGACAGCAGTTTAGGAACGAGATCCTCAACGAGTTTGGGGACTTCTTTCGAGATGTGGTCGAGCAGCGCCTGGGTCTCCTGGCGGCCCAGCAATTCGGCGGCATGCCCAAGGATAATGTGGTTGAGGTGCGTAGCCACTACGGTACTGGCATCGACCACTGTGTAACCGAGTGCATGCGCCTGCTCGCGGGCGACACTATCGATCCAGTACGATGGCAGCCCGAACGCGGGGTCGATGGTTTCCCGTCCGGCAAGCGGCCCTGCGACCCTGCCAGGGTTGATCGCCAGGAATTGCCCTGGAAAAGCTTCCCCGGTACCGACTTCGACCCCCTTGAGGGTAACGCGGTAGCCATTGGGTTTGAGTTCGAGATTGTCCCGGATGTGTACGGGCGCAGTCAGAAAACCTACGTCCTGCGCGAATTTCTTACGTAATCCCCGGATGCGCCGCAGCAGTTCGCCGTCCTGACCCCTGTCGACCATCGGTATGAGGCGGTAACCCACTTCAAGGCCAAGCACATCGACGGGCGCGACATCGTTCCAACTCGCTTCCTGCGCTTCGGCGGCGCGCACTTCGGCGGCGCTTTGGGTTTCTTCCTGCGTCGGCGCTTCCACGCCCGCTTGCCGCTTGTTGCGCATCCACGCAAGCCCCCCGATTGCCGAAGCAAAGAACAAGAACACCATATTAGGCATGCCGGGAATCATCCCAAGCACGCCGACAATGCTGGCGGTCAGTATGAGTACCTGCGTGTTGGAGAACACCTGGCCGATGACCTGCGCGCCGATGTCGCCGTCGTCGCCAACCCTCGAAACCACCAAACCCGCCGCCACCGAGATGATGAGTGCCGGAATTTGCGCAACCAGCCCGTCGCCAATGGTGAGGATGGTATACGTATGGGCTGCGTCGAAAACGGCCATGTCGTGCTGAATGACGCCCACGAACAGCCCGCCTAGGATATTGATGATCAAAATCAGGATGGCCGCAATGGCATCCCCCCGCACGAACTTGGACGCACCGTCCATCGCCCCAAAGAAATCGGACTCTTGCGCCACTTCTTTGCGGCGTTGCTTGGCGGTTTTCTCATCGACCAGGCCCGCGTTCAAATCCGCGTCGATTGCCATTTGCTTGCCCGGCATCGCGTCCAACGTGAAGCGTGCGCTCACTTCTGCAATCCGCCCCGCGCCCTTGGTAATGACCACGAAATTGATGGCGGTGAGGATCACAAATACCACGATACCCACGGCGGTATTGCCGCCTACGAGGAATTGCCCGAATGCCTCGATGACCTTACCCGCGGAACCTGCACCGGCATGCCCATGAAGCAGCACGATGCGTGTGGAGGCGACATTGAGCGAAAGCCGTAGCAGCGTGGTGACGAGCAGCACCGTAGGGAACGCCGAAAAGTCCAGCGGGCGCCGCGCATACATCGCCACCATCATTACCATCACCGATACCGCGATATTGAACGTAAAAAACACGTCCAGCAGGAACACCGGCAGCGGGAGCACCATCATCGCCAAAACCATGATGATGAGCATCGGAGCCGCCAGCGCACGTAGGTTCGTGGGCGTGAAAAACCGGCGCAGGTTCAGGGCGGTTTCATTAGCCATGTCGTACCGTACTCGTATTTGTCGTCATGCGTCACTCTTCCGGGGGCGGGCCTGGGTCAAGCGCAGCGAGAACTGGCAGGTCGGTCGGCGGCTGCGGCGTGGGTAAGCCGTTTTCTATCGCCTCGTTCAACTGATAGACGTAAGCCATTACCTCTGCCACGGCGGTGAAAAGCGGGGCGGGAATCGCCTCTTCCAGTTCGCAGTGTGCATAGAGCGCACGGGCGAGCGAGGGCGCTTCCAGCAATGCTACGCCATGTTCGCGGGCAACCTCCCGGATTTTCAGCGCTAATTCGCCGCGCCCCTTGGCCACGACAATTGGCGCGAACATGCGTGCTGCATCGTAGCGCAATGCTACTGAGAAGTGCGCCGGGTTCGTTACCACCACATCAGCCTTGGGCACTTCGGACATCATCCGACGGCGTGCCATTTCGCGCTGCATTGCGCGGATGCGTCCCTTGACCTGCGGGTCGCCTTCCTGTTCCTTATTTTCACGTTTGACCTCTTCCTTCGTCATGCGCAGGTTCTTGTGGTACTGCCACAACTGGAACGGCACATCGAAAAGCGCGAGCAATCCAAGGCTGGAGACGATCAGCACCGCGATCCAAATCACCGTAGAGGCAAAATCGCTGATTGCGGGCAACAACGGCTCTTTCAGGAAATCGAAAAGGCGGTCGCGGTAGCGCCACAGCACCATTGCGCCAACCCCTCCGATCAGAAACGCTTTCAAGACCGCCTTCAGCATTTCGACCAAGCCATGGAGCGAAAACATGCGCTTGATGCCCTGGAGAGGGTTGAGCCGCTCAGGTTTCAGGCTGAGAGCCTTGGGTGCAAATAGCAGGCCGCCGAGCATCAAAGGGGCACCCAGTGCCGCCACGATCAACACGATAAAAAGCGGCATCAGCGTCAGCAAGGCTCCGCCAAACATATTTTCCAGCCATTCGATGATCGTCAGGCCATTCGTCTCATACGCCAACCGGCGGTCAAAGGAAAAACCGTAACGCAGCAGCCCCAGCAGCCGCTCCCCCATCCAGCCGCCAAGCATCCAGATAAAAAGCGCACCCGTCATCGTTACCAGGAAAGTCTGGAGTTCGCGCGACTGCGGAACCTGCCCCTCTTCACGAGCCTGTTGTAATCTTCGCCCTGATGCAGGTTCTGTCTTATCTTGGTCGCTATTTTCCGCCACGGTTGGCTCCATGCCTCACATACCGCGCCGTGCCGGGAATGGCAAAGACGCAAAATGGCATTCGAGGCATTATCCCCACCCACCCCACTGGACAATGGCTGGATGTACGCGGGGAAAGCCGCCCTAATTCGCGAACAGGGACTTCACGCCCTCGATCCGATCGCCCGCCTTCACTCCATGCCCAGCAAACCACCCCCGGTTCATTTCCAGCGCATAACTTGCCATTTTCACCGAACAATGGTCTTCCTCGCTCTGCGGAACCATGTCCTCGATATTGAGAACGCGCCCTTCTTCATCGATAAACGCTACCGACAGCGGGGTCAACGTGTTTTTCATCCACATGCAAATACGGATCGGGTACGGAAACACGAACAGCATCCCTTGGTCTGCTGGAAGGTGGCTCCGGTACATCAGCCCGAATTGCCGCGTCTGCTCGTTGGCAGCCACCTCCACCTCAATACGGTGCTTGCCCACTTCCAAGCTTACCCGCTGCGTCTGCGCGTTTGCCATGCCCGTGACTAAGAACATCCCTGTTACCAAAGCCCGCCACATCATTGCCCTTTCTATCGCCTTCACCATTCACCCTCCCAGAGAAACACGCGCGACAATATGTGATCGCGCCTTCAGCCCCAATTTCATCATGACCGCCACACTACGCGCCATTTGTGCCGATATTACGACATTGGCTGTCGACGCTATCGTCAACGCCGCCAACAATACCCTCTTGGGTGGCGGCGGGGTCGATGGAGCCATTCACCGCGCCGCCGGGCCGGAACTGCTGGCCTGCTGCCGCCCCCTGAACGGCTGCGCCACGGGCGAGGCCAAAATTACCCCCGGCTTCCGCCTTCCCGCCCGATACGTCATCCACACTGTTGGCCCCGTCTGGCGCGGCGGCAAACACGGCGAACCGGCGCTGCTTGCCGCCTGCTACCGCAATGCGCTGGAACTCGCCGCCCAGTCTGGGTTGGAAACCATTGCCTTTCCCTGCATCAGCACCGGGGTCTACGGCTACCCGCCCGATCTGGCCACCCCGTGTGCGCTCTGTGCCGTGCAGGAAGCGCTGGCGCGCCTGCCGGACATCCGGGAAGTGATTTTCTGCTGCTTCTCGGAAGAAGAACGGATGCGGTATGAACATGCGCTGCGCGTAGCGTAACAGAGGAGGTAACGAATCGGCATAAGCGGGAACCATCCATGCTCGAAAAAACCAATCTGCTTGCCGCCGCCAATCAAACAGGCGGCCTGTTCCAATATCTAAACCGGGGGGAGTTATCAAAGGTAACTAAAGTTTCGGCGCACCAAAAATGCGGCGAGCCAAATTTTCAGAAATTCTCTGATACTGGGCATAGGCTTTTGCAGCGCGGATACGGATATTTTCCGCACTTTCATTGTGCCGCCTGCCTTCAACGATGCCCTCGACGACATAGGCTTCTGGAGCCATGAAATCATACGTCATCACCAGGCTTTGTGCGCCGCTACGGTTCAAATAGTCTGCAAAATAGGCTTGGCTCTTGCATGCAAGGACAACAGCTTGCCTCCCTTGCGCAATTCCGGCTGGAAAGATCAGTGCAACGGCCTGTAATGGCGCATCCATCAAGCCATTATGGCCAACATAGATGGAAAGCATGGCGCTATTTGGCGCTTGGATGTGTATTGCAGGATGATGTTGGGAATTTGATTCATCAAGCGCCAACTTACCTGCCGCAGAGGACATGAAATCAGCCATTGCATCACCAATTTCCTGCCCGCGATAAGCATCGGCAACCAGATAAGCATGAGGGCGGTCACGCGTCGAAAAAACACAGCGTTCCAACACTGACGAAGAAACCGCATTGCGGCAGTATTCGAGCTTCCAGGCTGAAGACTTTTTGCCAAAAAAAGTCTTCATGCCGTATGCTGCCCCCCAATACAGATTTTTCGCAGGATTGTCGCCATTGCCCAGCGCAGACGGAATCGGGACAATGCCTTGGTGTTTATTGTCAGCCAGCGCAACGAAAACATGGACGGTCAACGGGTCGGCGGCATGGGCGAAGCCATTTATGGACAAGATAAAAATAAATGATATTTGACTAAACAGCCTGATTACCATCCTCTTCCCCTTATCGTTCCCTACTGTGGGCCACAAAGGCTGTTTGGCTACGTTGGCACCTTGGGCAGCTTATAGCGCATTGATAAAGCATGCAATCCCGTCCCTTTCCTTAGTTCAACGCAACAAATTGGCAAAACGCCACATCACCCTGAAATTCGCCTGGGGTCAAAAAACAACCCGGATGGTAAAGTTCCAATCTCTCAAGTTTTTTCGGGGTACACAAAATTTCAACCTCTCCGCAATTCCTTAAAATCGCCGCCCTCCAGACCGTCTCCGGCCCCGATGTAGCTGCCAACCTCGCGGCAGCGGACGAACTGATTGCAGAGGCAGTTGCCAGAGGCGCACAGATGGTAGCGTTACCTGAGTATTTCGCGCTGATGTCATCCGATGAAACCGCCAAGGTTCACGCATGCGAGCAAGAAGGCAGCGGTTCGGTTCAGGATTTCCTGAGCGAAACCGCCGCACGCCACGGAATATGGATTGTCGGCGGTACGCTGCCGCTGGCGGCAGATGTCCCAGGCAAAACACGCAACGCCGTGTTGGTTTTCGATAGCTGTGGCAACCGGGTGGCACGCTATGACAAAATCCATCTTTTCGGCTTCGAACAGAAAGAAGAACGTTACGATGAGGCGGCCAGCATCGAAGCGGGCGGGCGCGTAGTATGTTTCGACTCCCCTGCTGGAAGGGTGGGGCTCGCAGTGTGCTATGACCTGCGTTTCCCTGAGCTTTTCCGCGCAATGGGCAAAGTCGACTTGATTGTCCTGCCCGCGGCCTTTACATACACGACCGGGCGGGTGCATTGGGAAGCGCTGCTGCGGGCACGAGCCATCGAAAATCAATGTTATCTAGCGGCAGCGGCTCAAGGGGGCGTGCACTCGTATGGCCGTCGAACCTGGGGGCATAGCATGATCATCGACCCCTGGGGTGATATCCTCGCCTGCCGTCCGGAGGGGGCAGGCGTGGCTATGGCCGAACTCGACCCTGACCGGCTCGCCCTGGTTCGTCGATGCCTGCCCGCCCTGGAACACCGCCGTCTGGATCTTTTCTCTTCCTGACGGAAATTCCTTTACCCTCCCACCGATTACCGGAACCGCATACAATGGCAAAAAACGCGTTCAAGGCTGCTGACCGTTACCTGCTCTCGCCCCACGGCCTTGGCCGGGAAGAACTTGAAAAAGCTCTCCGCAAACTGATGCGGCGCGGTGTCGACTACGGCGACCTTTATTTCCAATACAGCCGCACCGAAGGGTGGGGGCTGGAAGAAGGCATAGTCAAATCGGGTAGTTTCAGTATCGAGGAGGGCGTCGGGGTACGTGCGGTAAGCGGTGAAAAAACCGCCTTTGCTTATTCCGACGATATTTCGATGGATGCGTTGCTCGATGCCGTCCGCGTCACACGAGCCATCGGCGCGATGGACAGAAAGCAAAAAGTAAAGGTCAAACCTGGCAAGCTTCCCGCTAGGCTATACCGCGCCGACGACCCGCTCGCCTCGCTCGACGATACCGCCAAGGTAAAACTGCTTGAACGGCTGGAAGCGTTCGCCCGCGCCGCCGATCCGCACGTCATCCAGGTCATGGCCGGGCTTGCCGGGGTGTGGGAAGTCGTGCTGGTGGCACGTAGCGACGGGCACATGGCCGCCGACATAAGACCCCTGGTACGCGTGTCCCTGACCGTCATCATGGAAGAAAACGGGCAGCGCGAACAGGGCAACGCAGGCGGAGGGGGGCGTTTCGACTATGGCTACTTTACCGACGAGAGATTGCGCAGTTATGCGCTGGACGCCGTGCATCAAGCACGCGTCAACCTTGGAGCCGTCCCTGCGCCCGCCGGGGCCATGACCGTGGTGCTTGGCTCTGGCTGGCCGGGCATTCTGCTGCATGAAGCTATTGGGCACGGGCTGGAAGGCGACTTCAACCGTAAGGGCAGTTCGGCCTTTTCAGGGCGCATTGGCGAGCAAGTAGCCGCTCGCGGCGTTACCGTGGTCGACGATGGTTCATTGCCGGACCGGCGCGGCTCGCTTGCCATCGACGACGAAGGCAATCCTGGTGCGCGCACAATATTGATCGAAGATGGAATCCTGACCGGCTACATGCAGGACATGACCAATGCCCGCCTGATGGGCATGAAAACCACCGGGAACGGCCGGCGCGAGTCATACGCCCATTTACCCCTACCGCGCATGACCAACACCTTCATGCTTAACGGCGAATGTGACCCTGCCGAAATCATCGCCTCGGTCAAAAAGGGCCTGTACGCAGTCAACTTCGGAGGAGGCCAGGTCGACATCACCTCGGGCAAGTTCGTGTTCTCCGCCTCCGAGGCATACCTGATCGAAAACGGCAAAGTTACCCACCCAGTCAAGGGCGCGGCACTCATCGGCAACGGGCCGGACGCGCTGACCCGCGTGAGCCTCATCGGCAACGACATGGCTCTCGACCCAGGTGTAGGCACCTGCGGCAAAGACGGGCAAAGCGTGCCGGTAGGCGTAGGTCAACCTACCTTACGCATCGACGGGCTGACTGTAGGCGGAACGGGCTGAGTCATGCGGCCTTGGACAAACATGTGTTAGATTGTCACCGTGCATAAACATAACGATACCGTTTCCGCGTGAGGCGTTTGAGGGACGCGTAGGTATTGCGATGGAAATCTTTGTTCTTGTCCTCCTGATCGTTCTCAACGGCCTCTTCGCCATGTCGGAGATCGCGCTGATCACTGCCCGGCGCGCAAAACTGGCCAAGTTGGCCGAAGAAGGGGACATGGCGGCCAAGGTCGCGATGAGCCTCGGGGAAAAACCGACCCACTTCCTGTCGACCATTCAGGTCGGGCTGACTTCCTTTGGCATCCTGATCGGCGTCATGAGCGACGCGGCGCTGTCCACACCAGTAGCCACTTGGTTGCGTGAATTGGGTCTAGCGCATCGCACTAGCGAAATCACGGCAACTACCTTCGTGGTGGTGCTTATCACCTACGTGACCATCGTAGTCGGCGAACTGGTCCCCAAGCGCATCGGGCAGATCAACCCAGAAAAAATCGCCCGGCGTGTGGCACGGCCAATGCACGCACTGGCAATCATCTCGCGCCCTGCCGTTCGCACGTTGTCGTACTCGACCGTGCTCCTGCTACGCCTGTTAGGGCTGCGCGACGAAAAATCGCCGGGTGTGACCGAGGAGGAAATCCACGCGCTGCTCGAAGAAGGCTCAGAAAGTGGCGTGATCGAAAAGAACGAACATGCGATGGTACGCAACGTGTTCCGCCTCGATGACCGCCAGATCGGCTCGTTGATGGTTCCGCGTTCGGACATCGTCTGGCTAGACACCGAACGACCCCTGGAAGAAAACCTTTCGCGTGTGGCGGGATCGGAACATTCGCGTTTCCCAGTGTGCCATGGGGGGTTCGAAGAAATCCTCGGCATCATTTCGTGCAAGCAGCTCTTCAACCAGACGCTCAAGGGCGGCCAGCCCGACATCGCCAACCAATTGCAAAGCCCCGTTTTCGTACCCGAAACGCTAACCGGCATGGAACTGCTCGAACAATTCCGCGCCTCCGGCTCCCATATGGTTTTCGTGATCGACGAATACGGCGAGGTACAGGGGCTAGTGGCGCTCCAAGACGTAATGGAAGCCGTGACCGGCGAGTTCCGTACCGAAGGCCAGGAAGATGCCTGGGCCGTGCAGCGCGAAGATGGATCATGGCTGCTCGACGGGCTCATCCCATTGCCGGAGCTCAAGGACTTACTCGAATTACGGGAAGTCCCCGAGGAAGACAAAGGGCGCTACCACACCCTGTCGGGCATGATCATGTGGTTGCTCGGCAGGCTGCCGCGCACGGGTGACGTGACGGCCTGGGAAGCCTGGCGGCTGGAAGTGGTCGACCTCGATGGCAAGCGCATCGACAAAGTGCTAGCCAGCCGGTCGCCGGAACCACCGAAGGATGAAGAGGGTGAAGCAACGGCTTCCTAAAAACAGATACCCGCGAATTCCCTCTGCGTAGCGCGCCCAATTAATTTAGAGCGGTTTTGTTCGAGTGGATACAAATCCCCCTCCCCCACAAATGGGAGAGGGGCAAGCATCAAAGTCCGACTTGGCTGATGACCATTTCTTTGAGATTGTTGGAAACGGTGAAATCCGCTTCGGTCTCAGCACGGATTTCTTCTACGCTGACGCCAGGTGCGTACTCTTCCAGCACCATTTTGCCGTCGTAAAAGCGGAACAGCGCCTTTTCCGTTACCAGCGTAGACACGCGTGCCTTGACGGTAAGCGGAAGGTTGCACTTCTTGAGAATCTTCTTCTCGCCGTTGTTGGTTTGCTCCATCGCCACAATTACATTCTTTGCACCCACCGCAAGATCCATTGCGCCACCCATGCCAGGCACATTCTTGCCGGGAACCATCCAGTTGGCGAGGTCGCCGTTTTCAGCGACTTGCAGGCCGCCGAGCACGCATGCGTCGAGATGCCCGCCACGCATCAGCGCAAAAGAGGTCGAAGTGTCGAACGTGGAGCCAAAAGGCAGGATGGAACAAGGATTACCGCCCGCATTCACGATGCGGGGCTTGCCGACGGGTGGGATGTCTCTCGGAACCGGGCCAATGCCCAGAAAACCATTTTCCGAGTGGAGCGTTAATTGCACGCCTTCAGGTAGGTAATTGGCAACCAGTGTCGGCAGGCCAATGCCGAGGTTAACGACGTCCCCGTCTTTGAGTTCCAGCGCGATACGGCGGGCGATGAACTCCTTGGCGCTCATTTTTTGCGTCATGTTTGTCTCCTTTTGCTTAGGCGGGGTACACGATGTGGTCGATCAGGACGCCAGGGGTCATGACGTGATCTGGGTCGATCGAGCCGACTTCAACGACTTCGTGCACTTCCACGATCACCGTTTTGGCGGCAAGCGCCATGAGCGGGTTATGGTTGCGCATCGAACGGTAATAGACGAGGTTGCCGAATGTGTCGGCCTTGATGGCTTCCAGTACCGCCAAGTCGGCGGTCAGCGGCAGTTCCAGCAGGTAATCCCTGCCGTTGATGTTGACCGTCTGCTTTTTGTCGAATTTCTGGCCGTTGATGGTGATATCCATCTTGTCTTCGCTGACCGAGGTTCCCACGCCCGTCGGGGTAAGCACGCCGCCCAGGCCGGATCCGCCCGCACGGATGCGCTCGGCTATCGTACCAATGGGGGACAGCTCAATTTCCATTTCGCCAGCAAGCATCTGGCGCTGGGCTTCCTTGTTCAAACCGATATGTCCGGTGATGAGTTTCTTGACGCGTTTGTTGCGGATCAGCAGACCCACACCCTCTGGACCTTTTGTCGTATCACAAAAGGCCGTGTCGTCCCCGATCATCGTTAAATCTTTGACGCCAGAATCGAGGATGGCTTGCATCAGCCGCGCTGGCGTGCCGTTACCCATGAATCCCCCGTACATGATGACCATGCCATCACGCAGGAATGAAGCGACTTGTTCGATCTCAAGCCTTTTTGATTTCATTTCCCTTTCTCCTTCTTTTATATGCGCCGTGCGATCCGGTAAAAACGACGGGCACATCGTTGAACATTTCTGAACAATTTTGGCGAAGAGCATGCCCTAGGGGGCGGTTATCTCCTCCTCCAGCGGTTAATTCTAGCCGTGGAAGTACCCCGCGTGTAGAAAACTCCTAACATAAAAGTTCCATATTTCTCAACTTTCCTTGTGCTGTTCCGATTTTTCGCCCCTAGGCATCCGCTGGCCTCATGGGCGCTTGGCTCGTCTTGGTTGCACCTGATATGCCACGTATTAACACAGCAACGGCATTGTGACGGTGCTAAACTTCCAAGCAAATAAACAGTGTAAAGAATTTCTTTTTGGATCAATGGCGTGGGCGTGTTTGTCAAACGGGTTCTGATCATTCTCTTGCTCTTGCTCGTTTTCGTCATCGGAATCGGATCGCTGGCGCGTGCCTTTCTCATTCTTTTATACGGTTTGCGCCCAAAAAAGGGCAGCACCTCAGGAAACCGCCCTTTTTCCCGTAATGGCCGTTTCGGGAATGAAGAAAAAGCGGAGCGCATGTTGGCTTGTTCCACTTGCGGCGTGCATGTGCCCGAAAGCGAAGGCATCAAAGCGGGGGGAAAATTCTTTTGCTGCGAAGCGCACCGCAAGTGAACGTGCCTGCGTCCCTCACAAGCCTGGGCGGCGATACGGCGCAACGCAAGGCATTACGCTATTTCAACCTGTTCAGACTCATTGTCGCCGTCATTTTTCTCGTCCTTGGGGCACGGATCGGGCTAGGCTTTGAAGCGCCCAGGCTCTTCTGGTTCGTGGCGCTTTTCTACGTTGCCACTGTCCTCTCCCTTGGTTTCCCGGATGCCGAAAACCGAATCGGTTTTAAGCGCCTGATAGCGATCCAGGGTTTCGTGGACATGCTCATCCTGACCGTCATCATGTGGACGAGCGGTGGTTACCACAGCGGCATTCCGGCGTTGATGATGATCGTGCTCGCTGGTTCTGGCATGCTTACCGAAGGGCGTATCGCACTCTTCATGGCGGCGCTGGCAACCATCGGCGTACTGACCGAGAACGTCTGGCGCACCTTCGCCAACCCGGACGCGGCGGATTTTTTCCGGGTGGCGCTGGCCTGTATTTCATTTTTCATCATCGCCATCGTGGCGCGGTTGCTGGCACAGCGGGCGCTGACCAATGCGTCGCTAGCAGAAGCACGCGGCATAGCGCTGGCTCGGCAGCAAGCAATCAACGCCCATATCATCCGCGACATGCACGACGGCGTTATCGTCTTGCGCGCCGATGGCATCGTGCGGCAAGCCAACCCTTCAGCCTGCCTGCTGCTTGGCATGAACCATATGGAAGGCCGCTTGCTCGCCGACACCGCCCCCACGCTTGCCGAATATTGCCGTGCGGGCGTGGACAAGGCAGGGCAACTCATCCAGTTGGGGCAAACCCGGCATTTGCTGCGCTGCCAAGTCGCGAACCGTATCGGCGCTGTTGAAAACGATGAAGGCGAAGACGACGTGCTGATCTTTCTCACCGACTTGGAAGACATCCAGCGCCGCATGCAGCAACTCAAACTCGTCTCCCTCGGACGGCTCACCGCCAGCATGGCGCACGAAATCCGCAACCCACTCTCTGCGATCACGCAAGCCGCCGAACTCCTGCGCGAAGAAAAACGCGCCAACACACAAACACGGCTTGCCGACATCATTAACGACAACGCCCGGCGCATCGACCGCATGATCC
This sequence comes from Betaproteobacteria bacterium, assembly GCA_009781085.1. GTDB lineage: Bacteria > Pseudomonadota > Gammaproteobacteria > Burkholderiales > Rhodocyclaceae > WRNU01. Next base: position 14,820 of record WQYV01000012.1, on the reverse strand, counting down.
GCGACGTGCTCGCACTAAGCCGCCGGAACAGAACCCAACCCGAAGCGCTGCCGCTTATGGAATTCGTTACCGAACTGTTTGAAGCCTCGTGCTTAAGCGGAGAAAACGAACAGGTCATTTTCCGGGCAGATATCGAAGCGGGGCTCACCCTAGGCATCGACCGCGCCCACCTGCATCAGATTCTCGACAACCTCCTCTCCAACGCACGGCGCTATTGTAGCGGCAAGCCTGGCTCCATCAGGGTCGCTGCCGGGAATACTGTGGACGGGTTGGTGCAAGTACATGTCCGCGACGACGGTCCCGGACTCGATGAACAAGCGCGCGCCCACCTATTTGAACCGTTTTTCACCACCCATACCAAAGGAACCGGGCTGGGACTTTATATTGCCCGCGAACTGGCCGAAGCCAATGGTTTCGACCTCGAACTGCTGGACAACGACCCCGAATGCCCCGGCGCGCATTTCATACTCACCGGACGGAGCCAACCATGAATCCTGGTTTTCCGGAACGCCGCAACCGCGCAGCCGTCAACGACGTCCTTATCGTCGATGACGAGGAAGACATCCGTGAATTGCTGGAACTCTCCCTGCTACGCATGGGGCTCGGCGCGGATACTGCCGGTTCCCTCACCGAAGCACGCGCAAAACTTGAAAGCGCCAACTACCGCCTGTGCTTTACCGACATGCGACTGCCTGATGGTGACGGGCTTGATCTGGTCGAGCACATCCAGCGCCATCGGCCAACCCTGCCCGTAGCCGTCATCACTGCCTTCGGCAGCATCGAAACGGCTATCCGCGCTCTCAAGCTCGGTGCGTTCGATTTCGTCACCAAACCCATCGAACTCCAGGTTTTTCGCAGACTTGTCCATCACGCCCTCAAACTTCAGCACCCCTGCGTTCCTGAAACGGTTTCGGACGACCCAGATACCCGTTGGCGCGGGCTGGTCGGACGTTCGCCCGCAATGGCATCCTTGCGCGGCCTCATCGAAAAATTTGCCCGCAACCAGGCCCCCGTCTTCATCCAAGGCGAATCGGGCACAGGCAAGGAAGTCATTGCCCGGCTCATCCACAGCCTGGGCGCACGTGCTGCGGGGCCTTTCGTCCCTGTCAATTGCGGCGCGATCCCGCCGGAACTCATGGAAAGCGAATTCTTCGGCTACCGCAAAGGCAGTTTCACGGGCGCCTCTGCCGACAAGGACGGCCTGTTCCAGGCGGCCAACGGCGGCACCCTTTTCCTCGACGAAGTGGCCGACCTGCCGCTTTCCATGCAGGTCAAATTATTGCGTGCCATCCAGGAACGCGCCGTGCGCCCCGTCGGCGCGCAAGCCGAACAGCCCATCGACGTGCGCATCCTCTCCGCCTCGCACCGCGACCTGGCAAAGCTCGTTTCCGAGAACCGTTTCCGCCAGGACCTGTACTTCCGCATCAACGTCCTTGCCCTGCCCGTACCCCCATTGCGGGAACGCCTCGAAGACATCCCCGACCTGGTGGGGCACCTGCTTGCGCGGTTGGCCGAACGCGATGGCAGCCCTGTACACACCCTCTCCCCCAATGCTTTTTCCGCGCTGCGGCAATACAGCTTTCCCGGCAACGTCCGTGAACTGGAAAACCTGTTGGAGCGTGCCTGCGCCCTTGCCGAAAACGACGAAATTACCGTTGAAGACCTCGGTATCAACCGGACCGCCATCAGCAACCTGCCCCTCATGGCCATAGCCCCTGCCGAAGAAGAGCGCGGAAACGAAACCACCGCAGAGGCCGCCGCCGACATGGAAGAAATCTCCGACGACGAACGCGCACAGGTTTTCAAAGCCCTGGATGAAACCCGCTGGAACCGCACCGCCGCCGCCCGCAAGCTTGGCATGACGCTCAGGCAGTTGCGGTACAGGCTGCAGAAGTGGGGGGTGGAGTGATTTGGGTGATAGGACAGCCTCCCTCTTGAGGGAGGTGGCGCGCCGAAGGCGTGACGGAGGGAGTCCAACGCTTGAACGCGCTCAATAGTCAAACAACCTGCCATCCGAATCGCCGCTTACTCCTTCCGTCACCCGCCTTCGGCGGGCAACACCTTCCTCAGGAGGAAGGCTCTATTTTGGGCGCTACGCGCCAATGAAGGATAACTACAGCAACGGCGCAAGCCAGCGTCGTGCTTCTTCCGCACTCATCCCCACGCGGCTGGCCCAGTCCTCCAACTGATCCGTGCCGATCTTCCCGATGGTGAAGTAGCGGCTTTCGGGGTGCGAAAGATAGAAACCCGCCACGCTCGCCGCCGGGGTCATCGCCATCGATTCCGTCAGGCACATGCCCGCGTTGCCGGGGGCGTCGAGCAGCGCGAACAGGGCGCGCTTGGCCGTGTGGTCTGGGCAGGCCGGATAGCCGGGGGCGGGGCGGATGCCATGGTATTCCTCGCGGATCAGGGCATCGTTTCCAAGCGCCTCATCGGCAGCGTAGCCCCAGTCGTGTTTGCGCACACGCTCGTGCAGCCACTCCGCGCAGGCTTCGGCGAGACGGTCGGCCAGCGCCTTGAGCAGGATGGCGCTGTAGTCGTCATGCGCCGCCTCAAACTCGGCCAGTTTGGTTTCGATGCCCAGCCCGGCCGTGACGGCGAAAGCGCCGCACCAGTCCTTGACGCCGGAAGCCTTGGGGGCGATGAAGTCCGCGAGGCAGAGATTGGGCTTGCCGGATGCGTGCTCGTGCTGCTGGCGTAACCCGTGCCAGGTCAGCACGGGGGTTTGCCGACATTCGTCGGCGTAAAGCGTGATGTCGTCGCCCACGCTGTTGGCGGGGAAGAGGCCGAACACGGCTTTTGCCCGACACCATTTCCCCGCGATGAGTTCGTCGAGCATCGCAAGGCCGTCACGGTAGACGCTCCGTGCGGTTTCGCCGACAGTTTCGTCTTCGAGGATCTGGGGGAAACGCCCGGACAGTTCCCACGTCCGGAAGAAAGGGGTCCAGTCGATGTAGTCGCGCAGGACGGTCAAGTCGACATCGAGCGCGATGACTTTGCCCGAAACACGCGGCATCAAAGGCGTGTAGGGCGGCGCGTGGCAGGTGCAGCCCATGCCCCACGGCAGGCGCAACGCATTGGCGCGTGCGGCTTCCAGCGATAGTCGGGGGCGCGGTTGCCGGTTGGCGTGGTTGTCGCGCACGCGGGCGTAATCGGTGGCAAGGCGCTCCCGGAACGCCTCCGCGCCGCTTTTGGAAAGCAGCGCGCCAACCACGCCGACAGCGCGGGAAGCATCGGGCACATAAACGACGGGCTGCATGTAATTCGGCGCGATTTTGATCGCCGTATGCGCAAGGCTGGTGGTTGCGCCGCCGATCAAAAGCGGCATGGATAGATTCTGGCGCTGCATCTCGGCAGCCACGGCACACATTTCTTCCAGCGAGGGGGTAATGAGGCCGGACAGGCCGATTGCGACGGCATCATGCTCACGTGCGGCAGCCAGAATCTTGTCGGCGGGAACCATCACGCCGAGGTCGATCACCTCGAAGCCGTTGCACGCCAGCACCACGGACACGATGTTTTTGCCGATGTCGTGCACATCGCCCTTCACCGTAGCAAGTACGATGCGCCCCTTGCCAGCCCCGCCGCTCCGCGCCTTTTCCACTTCGATGAACGGCACGAGATGCGCCACCGCCTGTTTCATGACCCGCGCCGATTTCACTACCTGCGGCAGGAACATCTTGCCCGCGCCAAAAAGCTCGCCCACAACCTCCATCCCCGCCATGAGCGGGCCTTCGATGACCGCAAGAGGCGGTTTGCCTTCAGCTTCCAACCGAGCGCGGAGCTCTTCGGTATCCGCAGCGACGAAATCAGTAACGCCCTTGACCAGTGCGTGCTTGAGCCGTTCCTCCGGCGTCGCGTCGCGCCAGGCGAGGTCATGGCCGGGGCCTTGCCCCGCACCCTGCGCCCTGCCTTCCTCCTTCATTGTCCGTGCGTGCTCGATCAACGCCTCGGCTGCGCCGGGATGACGGTTCAGCACCACGTCCTCCACTTTTTCGCGCAGGTCGGCATCAAGCGCGTCGTAGACGCCAAGCATCCCGGCGTTGACGATGCCCATCGTCAATCCGGCGCGAATGGCGTGAGTGAGGAAAACCGTGTTGATGGCTTCGCGTACCGCGTCATTGCCCCGGAAGCTGAAGCTCACATTCGACACCCCACCCGAGGTATGGGCGTGCGGCAGGTTTTCCTCGATCCAGCGCACCGCCTCGAAGAAGTCGACGGCGTAATTGTCGTGCGCCTCGATGCCCGTCCCAATCGCGAAGATGTTGGGGTCGAAAATGATGTCCTCGGGTGGGAAACCCGCGCCGCCTTCTGTCAACGGTTTGACCAGCAGGTCGTAGGCCCGCTGGCAAATCGTTTTCTTGCGTTCGAGCGTGTCGGCCTGCCCCGCCTCGTCGAAGGCCATGACGACGATGGCCGCGCCATAGCGGTGCGCAAGCCGCGCCTGCCGCAAAAATTCCACGTCACCCGCCTTGAGCGAAATGGAATTGACGATGCCCTTGCCCTGAATGCAGCGCAGCCCCGCTTCGATGACTTCCCAGCGCGAAGAGTCGACCATCACGGGCACCCTGGCGATATCCGGTTCGGTCGCGACGAGTTTCAGGAACCGCGCCATCGCCGCTTCCGAGTCGAGCATCGCCTCGTCCATATTCACATCGACGACCTGTGCGCCGTTTTCCACCTGTTGCCGCGCAACGGAAAGCGCGTCCTCGTAGCGGCCTTCCCCAATCATCCGAGCAAAGACACGCGAGCCGGTCACGTTCGTGCGCTCGCCCACATTCACGAAAAGGCTTTCCTCGCCAACCTCGAACGCTTCCAGCCCCGAAAGCCGCAGCCGGGGCGCGAGTTCCGGCACCTGGCGCGGCCTGACGCCCTCCACCGCGTTGGCAATCGCCTTGATGTGTTCCGGCGACGTCCCGCAGCAGCCGCCGACGATGTTCACCAACCCTGCCCGCGCCCAATCGCCAATCTCGGCAGCGAGTTCTTTGGGAGTTTCGTCGTAACCGCTTGGTGCAAGCGGGTTCGGCAGCCCCGCGTTGGGATGGGCCGAAATGAAGCACCCACAGCGTGCGGCGAGTTCGGCCACGTAAGGCCGGAGTTCCTTCGCGCCAAGGGCACAGTTCAAACCGAAGGACAGCGGCCCCGCGTGCATGAGCGAATGCCAGAAAGCCGCCACCGTCTGCCCCGAAAGCGTGCGCCCGGAAGCATCCGTGACCGTACCGGAAACCATCACTGGCAACCGCTGGCCGCGCTCCTCGAACAGGCGTTCGATGGCGACAACCGCCGCTTTCGCGTTCAGCGTATCGAACACCGTCTCGATCAGCAGCAGATCGGCCCCACCATCCACGAGACCACGTGCCGCGTCGAAATAATCGTCGGCCAGCGCATCGAACGCGATATTGCGGAAACCGGGGTCGTTCACGTCCGGCGAAATCGACAGCGTGCGCGAAGTCGGCCCCAGCACGCCCGCACAGAAGCGGGGCTTGTCCGGCGTGCGTGCGGTGAATTCGCCGCACAGTTCGCGTGCCAGCCGGGCGCTTGCCACGTTCAACTCATGTGCGATGTCTGAAAGGTCGTAATCCGCCTGCGATACCCTGGTTGCGTTGAACGAACACGTCTCGATGATGTCCGCCCCGGCCTCCAGATAGGCGCGGTGGATGCCGCCAATCACATCAGGGCGCGTGAGCACGAGCACATCGTTATTGCCCTTGATTTCCTTCGGATGGTCTTTGAAGCGCTTGCCCCGGTAGTCGGCCTCCGTCAGCCCATGCCGCTGAACCATTGTGCCCATCGCCCCATCCAGCACGAGGATGCGGCGGGTGAGCAACTGGCGGAGTTCCCTAGTTCGGTCAGGTTGCATTCGCTCAAAACGGAATATCGTCGTCGAAGTTGCCGAACCCGCCGGAATCGCCGCCCGGTGCCTTGGCCGGAGCCGGGGCTTGACGAGCCTCTGGGACAGGATCCTGGTCGCGTGGCATCGGCGCGTCACCACCACCTTCCCGGCGGCCAAGCATCTTCATTTCTTGAGCCTCGATTTCGGTGGTGTAACGGTCGGTACCGTCCTTGTCCTGCCATTTGCGGGTGCGGATGCGACCCTCAAAATAGACTTGGGAGCCTTTTTTCAGGTATTGGCCGGCAATTTCAGCAAGCTTGCGGAACAGCACGACGCGATGCCATTCAGTGACCTCTCGGCGCTCGCCGCTCGCCTTGTCGTTCCAGCTTTCAGTCGTGGCGAGGTTGACGTTGCAGACCGCATCGCCATTGGGCATGTAGCGGATTTCCGGGTCGCGGCCCAAGTTGCCGACGAGGATGACTTTATTGACGGATGCCATGCGATTCTCCTGTAGATGCGTTTGGGTGAGTGTTACATCATGTCTGGTAGTTGGACGACTCTTTCTTGGGCGGTGGTGACAACGGATAAGCTGCAGAGAGTACCAGCCATGCCAAAGCAATTGCACCGCAGCACCAGCCGACGGCAGTCTCCCCAAACCTGTGATTGATCCAACCGCCAATAACGCCGCCAAGAAAGACCCCAACGGATTGCAGTGTGTTGTATACGCCAAGAGCTGCCCCCTTGATCTCAGGCGATACGATACGCGATATTAATGATGGTTGCATAGCTTCAAGAATATTGAAAGAGATAAAAAAGAGGGTAAGCCATGAAGCAGTGAGCCAGACATTGCCTGCCGCCGTATGAAGCCCGAATTGGACAAGCGCAAGCAGGGTGACCGCGCCAGTGTAAACGAGCTTGAAGCGCCCGCCCCGTTCGGCTGCAATAATTGCGGGAACCATAATGGCGATAGCGAGCAGCACTGCCGGCAGGTAAATCTTCCAATGCTCGATAACAGGCAATCCTCCTTGAGTGGTCAATGCAGTCGGCACAGTGACCCACATCATCATCTGGATGAGATGAAGGGCGAAAATCCCAAAATTGAGCCGCATCAGCGACCCGTGGCATAGGATTTGGCGAAAAACACCACCATCCACAGAAATTCCTTTCTCTGGAGAGGCGGTGCGAAGCGCCGGGGTAGTTGGCACAGGGGGCACGGCCCAGACCGTCAGCGCCATTGCCCCAAAAGCCAGCACGGCAATCAGCCAGAAAATGCCGGACATGCCGACAGCGTTCAAGAGTAGCGGTGCGGCAACCATCGAAAGGGCGAACACAAGCCCAATGCTCGACCCGATCATCGCCATGATCTTGGTGCGGTGCTGATCGCGCGTAAGGTCGGCAGCCAGCGCCGTGACCGCCGCCGAGATTGCGCCTGCCCCTTGGAGCGCGCGCCCCGCAATAACAGCGTAAATGTCGGTAGCCAATGCCGCCACAATGCTGCCAACAACAAACAGTGCCAGGCCGAAAAGAATCACGGGCTTGCGTCCGTACCGATCCGAAGCCATGCCAAAAGGAATTTGCAGAAACGCCTGTGTGAACCCGTAAGCGCCCATCGCCAAGCCAACATAGGTGGTATTGTTCCCGCCCGGGATGCTGTTGCGTGCGTATTCGGCGAACACAGGCAAGATCAGGAACAGCCCAAACATTCGCAAGGCAAATATAGCCGCAAGGCTCGCGCCCGCACGTCGCTCGGCGGGGTTCATCGTATTGCTTTCGGAAAAGGACACGCTATATGGCCAGGGAAAGGGGGACGGTTCCGGATTCTAACATCGGCGCCCGCAAGGGGCATTCAAGCGGTTTTGTGTAGGTATCAAAAGCCATTTTATGATGCCCCACTCTCCCTCGGGGCAAAAAATGACGTTAACATAACACACCAAATCGAATAAGTCCTGATTGCCATGCTGGAGACTAACTTCCGCGAGAAATTTCAGGCGATCAACCGGGTCACGCTGAATACCTCGCGCTACGTGAGCACGGCAGTGGCGGAGGGATGTATGAACCCACCCGTCTTATTTGCCTGCTTTAGTAGAAAATTCCACCAACATTTGTTCCAGGATCGACGCTTCACGGTAACCGCCAATGCGCGCACCATTAGCAAAGAACAGGACAGGTGTGCCGGTTACGCGCAATTTCTTGCCAAGTTCCACATTTCTGTCAATGACGGCGCTATCGCAATTGCGCGCTTCCGGCGCTTTGCCGTCAATAATCCATGCCATCCAGGTAGCGGCCTTGTTTTCGGCACACCAGATATAGCGCGATTTGGTTACGGAATCGTCTGAGAGAATCGGATAGAGGAACGTATAGATGGTAACGTCCTTCACCTTTTGCAGTTCTCCGCTCAAGTGTTTGCAATAACCGCAATTGGGGTCTTCAAAAGTTACGATGACCCGTTGGCCATTGCCATTGACGCGTTTGACGGCCTGTTCCAAGGGCAGGGATTTGAAATCGATGCGTGCGAGCTTGTCGAGGCGTTCGCCAGTCAAATTCCGCCACGTCTTGGTATCGATGATATTGCCGAGAATGAAGAAACTCGCAGCCTTATCAGTGTAGAACAGCTCACCGTTAACCAACACGACTTCATACAGTTCGGCTTGCGGGATGCGTGTCACCGATTCTACGACCGATTCGGGTACGTCGAGGAAAGCAGCAACGCTTTTGCGTATCTTGGCTTCATTGGCATGCTCCGTCTCTGCATGGCCTTTTTGCGCCCCTCCAGCATGCGCTGCCGGAATGACGGTTACCGCAACAACAGCTATTATCAGCATAAGAAATGCAGCGCGAAGCGAACGGAATGTAAAAACCATGACGGTCTCCGGAAAGGGTGAGGGTATCCGCGTTTAAGTGTTGCCCATCAATGATGGGGAGTTTCTGGATGATGTGCCACGGACAGAAAGTCGATTCTATCCATCAACCGCCTAAATACATCATCCGAAATTTGCCGGGTTTGCGCGAGGCGTGCAATTGTATTGCGTTCTGCTTCCAAGGCGGCCTGGCGTAGTTTAAGTTCGATGCGGTCCGCGTTGCGCAGCGTTTCTCCGTCATCGACCACATAAGGTTCGTCGGTGAGCCGATACCTATACGTTTCGATCACCCGCAGGGCGGCTTGGGTGTAAAGCTCGGTTTCACTGGCATCGGGGTCGTTCTCCACCATGTTGCGGCTGGCTTCTTCGATGGCCTTGATGGCCGCAGCCGCAGCCGTGCGAATAGCGCTTTCCTCCCTGTGCTTCTCGACGGACACCCCCGGCACGCTTATCGCCCGCCCCCGCAACAGCCAGGGCAGCAGCACGCTGGCGGTCACGAGCGATATCAAGATAACCATCGCTGCAAGGAAGATGGCCTGATCCCGCGCCGGAAAGGGCAATCCATGTTTCATCGCCAGCGGCAGGGACAGGACGCCCGCCAGCGTGACCGCCCCACGCACGCCGGCCAGCGACATTATCGGCACGATGCGCTGGTCGATCTCTCCTGGCTTCTTCCCAGTGCGGCGCGCACGGAACAGCATCAGGCGCACCGAAACCCATATCCAGATAAAACGTAAACTGATGAGGGCGACGGTAATCAATAGTGCACAAATCGCCAACCACATGTTCGCCCTATATTCTCCCGTCTCTCCGGCTGCCTCCATGGCACGGTTCACGATAGCGGGCAACTGCTCCCCAAGCAGCACGAACATGAGGCCATTGAGGGCGAAGCGCATCATGTCCCACACGGCGATGCGCTGAACCCGCGTCGTCGCCAATGCACGGCCACTCAATTCGATATAGCTCATAGTGATCCCTGCCGTGACGGCCGCAAGAATTCCGGAAGCATGACAGGATTCTGCTGCCAGGTACGCACCGAACGGGGTCATCAGGTTGATCAGGATGGCCGCGCCGCCCTCTTCTCCCCAGTGGCGGGACATCCAGTATTGTGCCTGGCTGATAGCCAACGTCACCGCGATGCCGAACACCACGCCGCCAACCGCCATCCAAAGGAAAGTCAAGGAAGCCGTTTTCAGCGAAAACAGGCCGGTCGCCGCCGCCACGACCGCAAAACGGAAACACACCAGGCCGGAAGCATCGTTCAGCAATGATTCGCCTTCGAGGATGTGCATCAGGCGTTTTGGCATCGGGTAACGCGAAACGATGGATGACACCGCCACCGGGTCAGTGGGCGACACCACCGCCGCCAGTGCGAAAGCCACGGGTAGCGGCATGTCCGGAACCAGCCAGTGGATCAGGAAACCTGCACCGACCACGGTAAAAATTACCAGACCGAGAGCGAGATTAATGACAATGACTTTATCGTGAAATAGGCTGGCCTTGGGAATCCGCCATCCATCAAGAAAAAGCAGCGGCGGCAAAAAGACGAAGAGAAAGATTTCCGATTCCAATTCGACTATGCTGTTCGACATGGTGGCAATCAGGACGCCAAGCATAATCTGGACTAGCGGCAGGGGAACCGAAAACGGTAGTGCCCGCACTAGATAGCTGCTGGCAACTACCGCCAGCAACATGACCAATATGACTTCTATTGAATGCATCCTTCGTTCCTGAAAACGGCTGTGCCACCCATGGTTTGGAAAGGCTTGGATTATACACAAGGCCGTAAATGCCCGAGCCGAACGTCCGCCATGCGAATAATCCGAGGTGTGTCGTGTGCTATGTCTTGCGGTACAGTCGCCGCCCGTTGCACAACACAATTGGATTTGAAATGGAAAATACATCTGGAACGGGCACCGCTGCGGTAGTCCCCCCCGAAATCGACCGTTGGAATTGGGGCGCTTTCCTGCTCAACTGGATCTGGGGCATTGGTAACAGCACCTTCATTGCGTTGCTCTGCTTCGTGCCGTTTGTAAATATTGTCATGCCATTCGTCCTTGGCGCGAAAGGCAGCGCTTGGGCATGGCGCAATAAGCGTTGGGAAAGCGTGGAGAGTTTCAAGTCTACTCAACGCACCTATGCTTGGGTTGGTTTGGCTTTGGTCGTCATACCACTCCTGCTTGCCACAGTCTTGATTGCCGTGATGCCTAAAATGCTGCGAAACTCTGATGTTTACCAAATGGCGGTCAAGGAACTCAATGAAAACCCGCATGTCATCCAAATTCTTGGGCAGCCGATCCAGACGGGAATCCCAGGCGGCAGCATTAACGTATCGGGTCCCAACGGGGAAGCAAGCCTTTCCTTCAGCGCAAAAGGGCCAAAAGGCGATGGCACAGTCTACGTCAATGCAAGCAAGTCTCTCGGCCAGTGGAAGTTCGATGATTTCATACTGGAAGATGGCAAAAGCAAGCAACGCACCGACCTTATGGATGGTGCGCAATAGTAGTAGCCTGCACCTTATGGCAGCGGCAAGTGTAGGCGGATAATGCCGAAGCCCGCCTCTGTTACGCCAAAAACTCCTTCAGATACCTTCCCGTATGCGACCCCTTTGTCGCCATCACCGTTTCTGGCATGCCTTCGGCAACAAGCTGGCCGCCATGTTCGCCGCCTTCGGGACCGAGGTCGATGAGCCAGTCGGCTTCTGCAAGGACGTCGAGGTCGTGTTCGACCACCAGCACAGTGTGCCCGGCTTCGGTCAGGCGATGGAGGACGCGGATGAGTTTTTCAACATCAGCCATGTGCAGGCCCACCGTGGGTTCGTCGAGCACATAGAGCGTGTGTCGGTGCGGGGGCAGCGGCATGCCCTTGTCGGCGGTTTCGCCTAGGGCGGGACGAACTTTGGCGAGTTCCGTCACCAGTTTGATGCGCTGCGCCTCCCCGCCGGAGAGGGTTGGGCTGGGCTGACCCAGGGTGAGGTAGCCGAGGCCGACTTCCCGCAGAAGTTGCAGGGGGTGTGCAATCGACGGGTGGGCTGCGAAGAATCCCGCCGCTTCGTCGACGTCCATCGCCAGGACTTCCGCCGCCGATTTACCGCGCCAGCGCACGAGCAGGGTTTCGGGGTTGAAGCGTGCGCCGCCGCAGGCTTCGCAGAGGGTTTTGACGTCGGGCAGGAAATTCATTTCCACCGTAGTCTGGCCTGCGCCGTCGCAGAGCGGGCAGCGTCCCGCGCCGGTGTTGAAGGAGAAGCGCCCCGCGTTCCAGCCGTGGCTGCGCGCTTCCAGGGTATCGGCGAAGAGTTTGCGGACTGTGTCCCAGAAACCGACGTAGGTTGCCGGGCAGGAGCGCGGGGTCTTGCCGATGGGTGTCTGGTCGACTTCCAGGACACGGCCCACACGCTGCCAGCCCAAAATCTCCCGGCAACCCACAATATCGGCGGCAGAGCCAAGCAGGGCGCGCAGGTTGGTATGAAGGACATCGCGGGCCAGCGTCGATTTGCCGGAGCCGGAAACGCCGCTCACTGCGCTCAGGCGGGCAAGCGGGACCCGCACGGTGATTTCCTTGAGGTTATGCAGGCTGGCGCCGCAGACCAACAACGCCGGATGGGCGTCACTGACCTGGCGGCGGGATCGCATCGGGTGCTCCATCGGGGTATGCAGCCGCTGACCGGTGATGGACGCGGGGGTTTGGATGATGTCAGCCAGCGTGCCCGTAGCGACGACTTCGCCGCCCCGCGTGCCCGCACCGGGGCCGAGGTCGATGATGTGGTCGGCGCGGCGGATGGATTCAACATCGTGCTCGACGACCACGAGGGTGTTGCCCCGGTCGCGCAGGGCTTCGAGTGTGTCGAGCAGCAGGCGGTTGTCCCGTGGGTGCAGGCCGATCGTGGGTTCGTCGAGCACGTAGCACACGCCACGCAGGTTGGAACCGAGTTGTGCAGCCAACCGGATGCGTTGCGCTTCGCCGCCGGAGAGGGTGGGCGCGGAGCGGTCAAGGGCGAGATAGCCAAGGCCGACGTGCCGGAGGAATTCGAGCCGCCCACGGATTTCGCTCAACAGGTCGCGGGCAATGTCCGCTTCGCGTTCGTCGGGTTCGAGCGCCTCGAAAAACGCCGCCATGCGCTCGACCGTCAGCGCCGTCAGTTCATGCATGGCGTTTTCCCGGAAACGTACCGCACGCGCCACGGGGTTGATCCGTGCGCCCGCGCAGGCCGGGCAGGTCTCGTCGTGGCGGATCAGCCCTTCAACGTTGCCAAGGTCGAGCTGGTCGGGGTCTTCGATGCGCGCCACCGTTTTCAGCCCGGTTCCGAAACATTTCGGGCACCAGCCGTGGCGGGCGTTCCAGGAAAAAAGTTTGGGGTCGGGTTCCGGGAAACCCGTGCCGCAGGAAGGGCAGGCGCGCAGGGTGGAAAATACGGTCGGCACGGCTCCCGCTTCGCCGAGCTTGAGCACTTTCAGTACGCCTTTGCCGTGTTCGAGGGCGTCATGCACAAAACCGCGCAGCAGGGGTTCGTTTTCCGGGCGTGCGACAACCATGCCGAGCGGGAGTTCGATGTCGTGTTCTTTATAGCGGTCGAGGCGCGGCCATTTGGCGGTCGGCAGGTAGAGGCCATCGACCCGAAGCTGTTCGATCCCCTTGCCCTTGGCCCATTTGGCGAGGTCGTTGTACAGCCCTTTTCTCCCCGTCACCAGGGGGGCGAGTACTTCGACGGAAGCATCGCGGGAGTCCCGCATGATCTGGGCGATGATGGCTTCGAACCCCTGCGGCCTGACCGCCGTCCGGCAATCCGGGCAGTACTGGACGCCGAGCTTGGCGTAGAGCAGGCGCAGGAAAGGGGCGATTTCGGTGAGCGTGGCGACGGTGCTCTTGTAACCGCCCCGGCTAGTGCGTTGTTCGATGGCAACTGCCGGAGGGATGCCGGTGAGGCCGTCGACGTCGGGGCGGCGGGCGGGCTGCACGAACTGCCGTGCGTAGGCGTTCAGGGATTCGAGATAGCGGCGCTGGCCTTCGCCGAAAACGATGTCGAAGGCGAGCGTGGATTTGCCTGAGCCGGACAGGCCCGTGACCACGGTAAGGCGCTGGCGCGGGATGCTCGTGCTGATGTTTTTGAGGTTGTGCTCGCGGGCGTGGAAGATGTCGATGGTTTGTGCCGCCTGGGCACGCCAAGGAACCGATGGTTCGGCAACGCATCTGGCCGCGTTGCGGTTGTTGTCGAGCGCGGCGACGTATTCGCGTAGTGCCGCCCCCGTGTGGGAAAAAGTGTGGTGAGCCAACGCTTTTGGTGTAGCTGCGGCAATGAGTTGTCCACCGTCCTCGCCGCCTTCGGGGCCGAGGTCGATGATCCAGTCGGCGGCAGCGATGAGGTCGAGGTTATGTTCGATGACGATCAGCGAATGCCCGTCGGCAAGGAGTTTGTCAAACGCCCTGAGCAGTACCGCGACATCTTCGAAGTGCAGGCCGGTGGTCGGTTCATCGAAGAGGAAAAGCAGGCCGGGATGCCCGTCAACTTTTTCCACAGGTTCATCCACAGGGTTCTTCGCAGACTTGTTTACAGGTTTTCCACCGCGTGCTGCGCCAGCCAGGTGCCCGGCTAGTTTGAGGCGCTGCGCTTCGCCACCGGAGAGGGTCGGCACGGGCTGCCCAAGGCGCAGGTAATCGAGCCCGACTTCGGAAAGTGGCGCGAGCGCGGTTTGCACGCCGGGCTCTTCGGCGAAGAATTGCAGGGCTTCGCGCACGGTCATGTCCAGCACGTCGGCAACGGATTTTTCGCGCCAGCGCAGTTCGAGCACTTCCGGGCGGTAGCGTTTCCCTTCGCAGTCCGGGCAGCGCAGCCAGACATCTGAAAGGAATTGCATTTCGACATGCTCGAAACCCGAACCCGAACAGGCGGGGCAGCGGCCATGCCCGGCGTTGAAGCTGAACGTGCCCGGCCCATAGCCGCGCTGTCTGGCTTCCGGCAGGGCGGCAAACAACCGGCGGATGGCATCCCATGCCCCGACGTAGCTCACTGGGTTGGAGCGCGAGCTTTTGCCGATGGGGGACTGGTCGACCATGACGACGCCGGAAAGCGATTCCAGCCCGTCGATTTTCTCGAACGTCCCGGCAGGCGCTTCGACGGATTGGCCGAAATGC